>JAQVIE010000145.1 GCA_028695895.1 Methanospirillum sp.
AACCTGATTCCTTCTCATAAAACTCTCTGACTGATGTATAAGTTTAGCAATTTAAAAAGAGATCAGGTTTTCATACATAATTACTATAGATAATCTTAATGCATCTGGAAAGTTAAACAAAGAAGGATGATTTATTTTACCGACAGTGATATTGACCGGTTAATTGAAGATGACCTGCCTGCAGGGGATATGACAACTTTCCTGTTAAACCTGGCAGGAATGAAAGGATCTATCTCATTGTTCGCCAGGAATTCCATGATAGCCTGCTGTACTGAAGAGGCTGTGCGGCTTTATAAAAAAGTCGGGCTTGATGTTGGATTTTTTGTCCAGTCCGGGACCAGGCTCAAACCAGGTGACAAACTCATCGAGGCAACAGGCGATGCCTCAGCAATTCATGTCATCTGGCGTACCGGAAGTGCCATGATAGAGTTTGCATCAGGTATTGCAGGACGGACAGACAATCTGGTAAATATTGCAAGGAAGGAGAATCCAACGATTTCAGTTGCAGGAACACGAAAACACCCTCCGTTTGTAAAAAAAATGGCGTTAAAAGCCTTGATGGCAGGCGGGGGAGTGCCACACAGGACCGGCCTTTCAGACACTGTGCTCATTTTCCGTGAACATCTTCTGTTTACCGGTGGATATGAAAATCTGCCTGAAGTGCTAAGATCGGTAAAGATGAAGATGAAAGAGAGAAAAATCGTCGTTGAAGCCCATAACATGGAAGAAGCACTGATTGCTGCGGAGCACGGGGCAGATGCAGTCCAGATGGATAAGAGCACTCAGGACATCTTTACAGAATGTGCCGGAAGATGCCGGAAGATAAATCCGAAAATATGTATGATAGCAGCCGGGGCAATAAATGATACCAATGCAGGGATTTATGCAAAAGCCGGAGCTGACGTGATTGTCACTTCATGGATGTACTTTGCTCCGCCGGCAGATATAAGGGCAGAAATTTTGCCGGTCTGAATCCTTAAATTATCCGGATAAATATTAAAATCTTAATGAAAACTATCTCTTTTTGACTGGTTATGGTTTCAGGGGTGCTTCACAAAAAAGTTGAGTTTTTTAAAGAACCGCTTTTTTAAATGTTTCAATTCCTACACGCTCTATGGTTGCGCCAAGTCTTTCTGGCGTCTTTCCATTTTCCTTGTAGAATGCAATAACCTTTTCAGCAAGAGCCATTGCCTGATCAAAGTTCAGTTTTGTTGCCAGCTCAAAACCATATTTTGGTGTTCCTCCACCTTTTCCTCCTACAACGGCAGTGAAACCGTCATCTGTGCCAAAGAACCCAAGATCCTTCATCCAGGAGTCACTGCAACAGTTTGAACACCCTGATATACCCATTTTAAACTTGGCAGGAGCAGGCTGACCATAGTATTTCTGGTCAAGAGCTAACCCAAGTTGGGGGCTGTCCTGCTTTGCTTTTTTACAGGAACGTGTACCAGGGCACATCTGGATACTCCTTATGGTTAAACCAATTGCTTTGGACTGGTCGGAAAATTCTGCCCAGGCCTTATCCAGGTCTTCCTCCTTTATTCCGATGATGATGATACGCTGGGCACCTGTGAGCTTCACATATTTGGCCCCGTACTTTTCTGCAACATCTGCAATCTTTCTAAGAAGTGCGGGATCTGCAAATCCGCCAGGGATATGAGGGTGAATAGCAAATGTTTCTAAGTCTCTCTGCACAATTGCTCCCTTTTCAGGAATATTTGTTTTTGCCATGGATCTCTCCAAAGTTAGGATTAGAGTCATTACATTATAAAATTTTACATTTGTGAATTTTGATTTTCATGTTGTAATTTCTTCTTTAATTCTTTATTTCACGTCTTTTGAAGAAAATAACAAAATATTAACCATTATCTGCTATTCAAAAGACTATCCAGGAGTTTTTCCGGGGTGAACATTTGCATGGAATACTGACCTTTCTTTCATCTTTGTGTAAATGAGGAAAGGTCTATAACAGCGAATATCATAAAAATCACGGGAATAATTTCAATTTAAAGCTGAATAACGCCTTTGATTTTTTATAATATATATAGAACCCTGATTAGGACTCCGGATATCAAACTTTAATATGAAATCAAAGGTAACGAAAATGTGACTCATGTGCCGAACATATGGTACGGTAAGATGAGGATAAACCCTTAAAGTTTCAGGATCTCTCAGGGTTAACCAGGGAAGGTAAAACCACACACAATAAACCGGATATCGGTTAACAATACCTTTCCAACTTTAAGGGTTTATAAATATATCCATATTGAAAGAAAGACCGATGTTTCTTGTTACGTATAGTTCTCTTTTTATCGCGCCTGAATGAACCACTCTTATTATTAACACATTCCATTGAATTTTTAAAAAGTTGAATGAATTTCGTTTATTAAAGGAAAAAACCCTGTATCATTAATTTTTTAAAACATTTATAAAATAAAAGACAAATGGATTTTTTTTCAAAAAATAATGAAATATTTCCTAAATTTTCCCATATTTAATTGAGAAACTCAATCCGTAAGATTTATGCTCTGTTATTAGGTACAAATGGAACATACTGTGTATACGCATGAATGAAGATGCATTCATACCTGAAGGGACAGGTAATCGGGCAGATTTGAAATGCCTCACAGTATATGAATCACGTTAACACGATTCAAATCCTCATAAATTAGATAGAAAGGTAATAAACGAGTTGTTCCTGACTATCTTTCTTGAGAATTGCCAGTGTCATCTCATCCCTGAATGAGGACACGATTAATTCGCCAAACCGGTTGGAACAAACCAGATTAAAAGAGAGTGTAGCAATGTCAGGTTAGTGTGGTTTCCTGGCATTGGGACACTTTTTTGGGAATGGGAGGAGATCCCTCATCTGGTTTGTTTTACCCTGAGAACTCGGGTGAAAGAATGAGCGATAGCAATTTAATTAAGTACGTACAAACCACCTGCCCCTATTGTGGTGTCGGGTGTACCCTGAATCTTGTTGTAAAAGACGGGAAATGTGTAGGCGTTGAACCATACAAGAGAAGTCCTGTTAATGACGGAAAACTCTGTCCAAAAGGAGTTACCTGCTGGGAACATGTTCACAGCCCTGACCGTCTGACAGCTCCATTGATTAAGAAGAACGGAAAGTTCGAAGAAGCATCATGGGATGAGGCACTTGATCTTGTTGCCAAAAAACTAAAAGAGGCAAGCGACAAACACGGGCCAAAAGGTCTGGGATTCCAGACATCCTGCAGAACGGTAAATGAAGACTGTTATATATTCCAGAAGTTCGCCCGGGTTGGATTTAAAACAAACAACGTGGATAACTGTGCCCGTATCTGTCACGGACCCTCTGTTGCAGGTCTCTCACTGTCATTTGGTTCCGGTGCTGCAACCAATGGATTTGAAGATGCACTGAATTCTGATTTTATCCTCGTATGGGGTTCAAATGCCCTTGAAGCACATCCACTTGCCGGACGCCGGATGGTACAGGCAAAGCTGAAAGGCATTCCAATCTATGCAGTAGACCCACGTCTCTCAACCACAGCCAAGATAGCAGATAAATGGATCCAGTTTAACCCGTCTACCCACATTGCTCTTGCAAACTCGATGATGTACTGGATAATCAAGGCAGGCAAGCATGACAAGAAGTTCATTGAAGAGCGTGTAAACGGCTTTGAAGAACTCAGGGAGATGGTTGAAAAATACGCAGATGTTGAAGATATCACAGGTGTCCCGACTGAAGTTGTCAAAGATATGGCATACAAATATGCCTCAGCAAAGAATGCAGTCATCATCTATTGTCTTGGTATCACAGAACTTACCACCGGTACTGACAATGTCCGATCCATGGGCAACCTTGCTCTCCTGACTGGAAATGTCGGGCGTCCGGGTGTTGGTGTAAACCCACTCCGTGGTCAGAACAATGTACAGGGTGCCTGTGACATGGGTGCATATCCAAATGTCTATTCAGGATACCAGAAATGTGAAGTTGCTGATATACGTGCCAAGATGGAGAAGGCCTGGGGAATTACCGGACTTCCTGACTGGTATGGTGCAACCCTGGTTGAACAGATTAAACAGTGCGGGGATGAGATTAAGGCGATGTACATCCTTGGTCTGAATCCGGTAGTTTCTTACCCTGATTCCAATCTGGTGAAAAAGCAGCTTGACAAACTTGATTTCCTTGTCGTACAGGACATCTTCTTTACTGAGACCTGTAACCATGCCGACGTAGTACTGCCAGGTGCCTGTTTTGCTGAGAAGGATGGAACATTCACAAGCGGTGAACGCCGTATCAACCGTGTAAGAAAAGCAGTAAACCCACCAGGAAAGGCAAAAGAGGATATTCACATCATCTCTATGCTTGCAAAGAAGA
>JAQVIE010000146.1 GCA_028695895.1 Methanospirillum sp.
CCTTGACCGGATTGAAAAGGCCATTGATGATCGTGCCGAACCAGCTGACATACCGCTGCTGATTGACAGCAATATCCTTGAACAGCTTCACCCGGAGATGCGTAAAATTGCAAAGATCATACGGCGTGCCGTCTTTACCGCTCAACCAATCCTGCTCCGCCATCATGCTGATGCAGATGGAATATGTTCTGCGGTTGCCATAGAACAGGCCGTTGTAGCCCTGATTAATGATTCTGGAGGTGATTATGATACGGCAAATTATCTCTTCAAACGTGCCCCGTCAAAAGCACCATTCTATGAGATAGAAGACATTGTCCGTGATCTTGATTATGCAACACGTGACAATATCAGGTTCGGGCAGAAGATGCCACTCATCATGCTGACAGACAATGGTTCAACCGAAGAAGATCTGCCTGCAATGAGAATGGCAAAGGTGTACGGTATCCCGATGATAGTCTTTGATCACCATCATCCTGACAAGGTTGTAAACCAGTACCTGGATGCCCATGTAAATCCCTACAATGTTGGTGGAGATTACGGGATAACCGCTGGTATGCTTGGAACAGAGATTGCAAGGCTTATCTTTCCACAGGTGGATAACCAGGTGCGACATATCGCTGCAATCGCAGGAGTTGCTGACAGAAGTGAAGCACCTGAAAGACAGCAGTACCTGGATCTCGTGGCAGACAGGTATACTGAAGAAGACTGCAGGAAGATTGCGCTGGCTCTTGATTATATACAGTTCTATCTCAGATTTAATGACGGAAAAGAACTTATCAAGGATATTTTAAACCTGAACAGGGACCATGACAGGTTCAGGAACATAGTTGATCTGCTTGTTGAAGAAGCTGAATCTGCCATCAGTGAACAGGTCATGACCTGCATGACTCATGTCATTGATTCTACCCTGCCAAACGGTGCGCACCTCTTCAAAATTGACGTGGAGATTCATGCCCACAAATTCACATTTCCACCACCTGGAAAAACCTGTGGTGAGGTTCATGACAGATTGTGCCAGCAATATGCAGGGGAACCAGTGGTAACGCTTGGATTCGGGCCGGATTTTGTTGTGCTCAGGTCACGGGGCGTGCTGATGAATATTCCACAGATGGTTCGCGAACTTCATGAAGAGATTCCAGGAGCAGGAGTGAACGGTGGAGGGCATCTGGTTGTCGGAAGTATAAAATTTGTAGAAGGAATGCGGGATGAGGTTATTTCTCGCCTTGCTGACAAAATTAGTAAGTTTCCGACATCCGGACATTTGTCATGATAAATCATGATAATTAAGGTAACTTTAAATCTCTGCAATTGAATCTGTAAAGTACGCTGATGGAGGTCAAATAATGCCATCACACATTAAATTTAGAGAGAAGTACAACGAGACACAGTCACGGCTTATTACTTATCTCAGAAAAGGGCTCGAATCCGGAAGACATTACTTCAAATCCAAGTACATTGCAAAAGATCTGGGGCTGTCTTCTAAGGAAGTGGGGACCAATATGGCAATTCTTGCAGAGATCTGTCAGGAACTTACCATAGTCAAGTGGAGTTATTCAAACAGCACCACCTGGATGGTATCCCCGGTAAAAAGTTAAATCCTTTTTTTTCGATACGCTATTACTATGAATGAGATTGTTAAATTTGAATCTGAGCTGGAATTTGTAGGAGACATTAATGAGTTCAAAGACTGTCTGATGTCCCAGGACAATACCCAGAATGATCCAAAAGTGCTCTGGTTTAATATTGATGTCCCAAAAGGACATGGATTAAAACCAGGTGACCGGGTCAGAATCACTGTAGAAAAAGCCTGAATTTTTGAAAAAAAATTAATTTTCTTTTAAAAACATTGCCGATACTATCCCTGCAAGGGCAAGCAGGGCAACTACCGGAAACACACCAAGGTATGAACCAGTTGCATCCCTGATATACCCTGCAATCTGAGGACCTGCTATAGCACCGGCTCCATAGGCAAGGAAAATTACACCATAACACCTTGGGTAATCACCGGTCCCGAAAAACCGGGCCGTAGATGCAGGAGCAATTGCAAGCCACCCGCCCAGGCATCCCCAAAGGAGTGCAAATGCGATGATATATACCAGGACTGATGGGATGAATGCAAGCATTAGTGACGCTCCCCCGATGAGAACGAACGAAACAACCGCCGTATTCCGTGGATTTATCCTGTCAGTAAGTTCTCCAAATAAGGGTCTTCCTCCGCCATTGAAAACAGCAAAAAACCCGACAAGCACAGTACAAAGGGCTGCTTCAATACCTACAATTTCTGAACCAACCGGTTTTGATATTGAGATAGCCATAAGACCGGCCAGACAACCGATAAAGTAACAAATCCAAAGGGCATAAAACCGGACTGATTTAACCATCTCATGGAGGGGAATTGAACATTCACATCCCATCGCTGTTACAGATCCTGTGAAACCTTCCGGAGCCCAGCCAGCCTCCGGGAATCTGAACGGCAGAGCCAGAAGAAGGGTAAGGATGACAAATGCAATACCAAATATCCGAAATGTCCCCATAACACCGGTTATCCCGATTAATACACCGGCGAGGTTTGCTGTGATGAATGCAGAAAACCCGAACCCAAGCAGAACAAGACCTACTGCAAGCCCCCGCCGGTCAGGAAACCACCTGGCAGCAGCTGCTACAGGTGCCCCATAGGCAATTCCTACACCAAAACCCCCGATGACGCCGTACAGGATGTAAAGCATGAATACTGATGTAGAAAATGAGGCAAGTACCCAGCCAAGGCCGGTCAATATCCCGCCGGCAATGATTATCTTCCTGGGGCCGTAAATGTCAAGATATTTTCCCGTAAGTGGCATTGCAATTGCAAAACATGCAAGAAACACTGAAAAAGGCATCAGTATCTCACTTGCAGTCACGGTCAGACCAAGCGACATTGAAAAATAATCGGTAAGCGGGGTGACAAATACTGACCATGAGTACACAGTCCCAAGACACAGGTTGATTGCCATCCCAAGGAATACCAAAATCCATCTGCCTTTTTCTGCTTCCATGCCACAGATGCGGATATCACCACTTTTCATCTTTGATTCTCCAGTCATTTTATCACTACAAATTTCCTGTTACTCCTCAAGTGTTGAGGTATAACCAGGGGTTCAGTTTTTTCGTTAAACATTTCATGGCACCCGGCTTGGAGGCAGGTACATTTTGCAAATTATATGCTAAGCATCAGAAAACAGATAAGTCATATTCAAATTAATCATTTTCATTTGTAGTACATATCTGTCTGACATTAAACGTGTGCGATATTAGCCATTATTTTAATTATAACAGGACTTAATTGAATGTTTCGACATTGTAAGCAGTGTAGAAAAAACTCCCGGCTAAACAGATTTATCCATGAGTAAACCGGATGATTATGTACGACATTGCCATTCAGGGTAACAAGGCAGGAGAGAGAATAAAAATGATTGGAAACTACGAGGAGATTCACACAATAAAAGATTTACTGCATGAATCTCCACAGGGTCTATCAATAACCGAAATATCTAAACAATTAAATCTGCACAGGACAACTGCTGCAAAATATCTTGATATACTTCAGATGAAAGGTGACGTTGATCTCCGTATCATGGGAACTTCAAAGGTATACCACCTGTCAAGCCGGGTACCTGCAGCAGTTCTTCGCAACTTTTTTAATGGCCCTTTCATCCTTTTCACTGCCAGACTGGCGGTAAGGGAATTCTCATCAGGATTATCAGATTATGGGATAATTGGAGATATTTTCGGAAAAGAACTGACAGATACGAAATTATCTCCAATATATAACGATGAAATGCAAGACCTGTGCAAAAAAGCAGTCTTTGGTACTCCTGCAGAAATTGAAATAACAACAAAGAATGAAAAAGATCAGAGGAACCTGAATATTCGCATTATTCCGGTTGTATTTGATGATGGGCGGGCAGGATGTGCCTTCCTGATTCATGATATGACAGACCTTATCATCACAAGAAGGGAGGTTGAGATCTGTGAAAAAGAACTAAAAGTAGTATCTGAAGACCTTACCGAATTTGTTTTCAGGTGTACACCTGATGGAATTTTAAAAAAGGTTAATCTGGCATTTTGTGCCAGGATGGACAGAAAACCAGAAGAATTACTTGGATTTCCATATGAGCCAGTTATTTCCTGTGAGGATCTTGAACGGTTGTCAAAGGCTAAACAGAAAATAACCCCAGCTACTCCGTCCCAGACCATATCATTTAAGACAATCCAGCCGGACGGAATGATGGCATTCGAAGAGTGGACTTATCGGGGAATTTTCACGGAAAATAATACTCTTTCAGGGTACCTTGCCACAGGCCATGATA
>JAQVIE010000004.1 GCA_028695895.1 Methanospirillum sp.
CATTACATCATTGGTTTTGATACCTAATAGGAGAAACAGATAGCCTGTCAGAAAACCCCAGGGGTTTGAGAGAATGCACGGACAACTCTTTCCCAGGGAAGAGTCTCAACCTTTATTGGATAACAATGGTAAATATCTGAAAATGAATTTCACTTTGAAAACAATTCTGTATGGCATTCTGGTCTGGCTTGTCCCGTTTCTTATCGCAATACCATTCTATTCACCCGAAGGAACACTCCTTGTTGATGTACCAAATTTTAAGTCCATTATTGTCCCTATTTTTGAATCAAATTACAATATGCCCCCTAATATAAAAAATAAATCAAACCCGGCGCATTAAGGTAAGGAACTCTAAAGATAATTATTATTAAACACACAGGGATTATTGATGAAGAAAAACAAATTAAAATGAAGAGTCACATGCTCACAAAAGATCTGTTTGAGATAATCTCTCATGGTGAGAACTCAGGTGTCGAATTCAAAAGAGACGGGATAAGACCTGAGCAGCTTGCGAAAGAGATTGTGGCTCTGGCAAATCATCGTGGAGGTATGATCCTCATCGGAGTTGAAGATGACAAAACCATCAGCGGAGTTCAGCGTGATGATCTGGAAAACTGGGTATTTGACACCGTTTTTGCCAGATATATCCACCCTATGATTCTTCCTTTTTATGAAACTGTCCAGGTTGAACCTGGAAAGAAAGTGGCAATAATATCGTTCCCGGAAGGAACGTCAAAACCATATGTTCTCCGAAATAATGATCGGGAAGAGATCTATATCAGGGCTGGTTCAACCTCAAGACTTGCAACACGGGAACAGCAGGCACGACTTTTTGCTGCCGGAGGGATTCTTCATGCAGAACTTCTCCCTGTTCCAGGAACCTCATTCCAGTCCCTTGATCTTACCCGCATCCGGGAATATCTCTCCCATATCATCCATGATCCGGAAATCCCTGACAATGATGAGGACTGGATAAAAAGGCTCATGGGTCTTGGGATGCTCACAACAGTCTCCGGAAACAGAGTAGTATGCACCATTGCAGGCATTGTTCTTTTCGGGATACACCCACGAAAATACTTAAGACAGGCAGGGATCCGACTTATCGTATACGATTCAGAAGAGAAAACCTATCAGACAATGCTTGATACCGTGCTTGATAGCCCATGTACCGGACGTTATATCATAAATGAATATGGAAACAGAACACTTCAGGATCCAGGTCTCATTGAGCGGTTCAGCGAGATGATAATCCCGTTTATAACTGTTGGTGCATCTGCTGTCAATGATGAGTTCAGACTTACAAAAACCTGGCAATACCCCTTCGAAGCAATCCGGGAGGTAGTAACCAACGCTCTCTGCCACCGGGACTGGACCAGGGCAGTTGACATTGAAGTGAGCAGATATTCAAATCGGATTGAGATAATCAGTCCAGGTGCGCTTCCAAATACCATGACCGTGGAGAAGATGGTTGCAGGGCAGAGATCTCCACGAAATCCTTTGATCGTTGAGATCTTACGGGACTATGGATATGTTGAGAGCAGGGGGATGGGTGTCAGAACAAAAGTGATCCCGCTGATGAAGATGAATAATAAGACCGAACCAGTCTTTCAGGCCACTGAAGATTATCTGTGCACAATCTTACACAGGAAACTGGAATAGTACTTAATCAGCCGAAAAAAAATTAATTGGAATATTCTGGTCTTCCAAGTTTTGGTTCAAAGGCAAGATCAGCCTCACTCCTGATGGCATGAGAGAACAATGCCAATGGGATATCCATGGCACACAGTTCCTCACACTGACCACAGTTGACACATGAATCTGATATATGGGCAAACCGTCTCATATGGAACATGGGTGACGGGGGCAGTGCACCCTGCTCGACCATGAGAGATTTCGTTTCCGCTCCGTTATTCGAAACAGGCATACAGACCGGGCAGTTTTCAATACAGGAATAACACTTGATACACCGGGATGTCTCTTCTGAAATTTTATTCCAGAGTTCAGTCTTGAGTGAAGTAAAGTCCTTTTTCCGCCACTTCTGTCCCAGCTTTACCATTGCACCCTCAACCTTCTTTCTGATCTCAATTCCCTTGGGATCAGCCGGAGCAGTCGCAATAGCTCCACTCTTTACAGCATTTTGCAGGAGATCTGAACCCTTATCACTGCAAACTTCAACAAAGGTTGCTTTCCCGGCCTTCTCTCCGATGACACCCCAGTTTCCACAGGCAAGATCTGCCTCACGGGGAACTTTGTACAGACAACGGCGACAATTGGAACGTCTGCCATACCCTTCATCTTCCAGTTCATCCATGGATATCCCTTTATGACCTCCTTCATATTCAATGATGAACTGACCCTTGTCAATCTCTTCCTTGTGGACAAGGTCCGGGTCAACATCATAGACTTCCTTTATCATTGCTCTGGCTTTGACCGGGGAGACCGTGCCACCACAATTGACACCAATCAGGAGCAGATTTGAAAGATTTACACCTTTTCTTTTTGCCAGTTCATGCAGGGCCATCAGATCACAACCCTTGACGGTAACGGCAAGTTTCTTGTCAGGTGAGCCTATCTGGAATTTTTGGACTACTTTTGCGAGCAGGAGTGTACCACAATGCAGGGAACCGGCAGTTCCTGCAAGCTTGTCTGGATCGGTGACGAAGGTCGGGACCGCATCATAGATATCCTGTCCTCTTTGGACCGCAAGAACCGCATCCACCATCTTGTTGGAAAGAGCGTACTTGAGAAGACCAGTAACGGCACCACCACACTCTGCTTTTTTCGCTATCTTATCCTCAGTTGTCCATGCATAGACCATATCACCTGTCTTAATAGCAGGCTTTAAATCAATAAATCCCATCTACTTCACCTCCGCAATCTTCTCAATCTTCACTGCACACGCTTTGGACTCAGGAATTTTTGCAATCGGATCCAGAGCATTGATGGTCAGGACATTTGCAGCACATTCTACATAGTGAAACGGTATGAACACAACACCCGGCATAATATCCGGCGTCACCCGTGCAGGGATGGTAATCTCACCCCGTCTTGTTTTCGCTTTTACTTTCTCCTTGTCTGCGATGCCAAGTTTCTTTGCATCATCAGTGTTTATTTCAACCCATCCGGTTGGTTCTTCACGTTCAAGGCTTGCAGACCGACGGGTCATTGTGCCGGTATGCCACTGCCAGATAGAACGTCCGGTTGTCAGCACCAACGGGTATTCATTGTCAGGAACTTCCTGGGGCCATTTGAACGGAATGCCAGTCATGAGACCCTTGCCATCAGGCATGCCAAACTTTTCACCATGAAGAATAGGAGTTCCTGCATGGTCTTTGGTTGGGCAGGGCCAATGAAGTGCTTCAGGTCTGTTGAGACGTTCATAAGTCATCCCACCATAAGACGGAGTCAGGGTTGCCATCTCATTGAACACGTCCTCTGAGGTCTTCCAGGGGAACTGGCCGCCGTACCCCATCTTTGCTGCGATTGATGCGATGATCTCCCAGTCACCTTTTGCTTCTCCTGGTGGATCCTGTGCTTTTCTCCACATCTGAACCCTGCGTTCGGTGGAAGTCTGGGTTCCGTCCTTTTCTGCATAACAGGCTGCCGGAAGAACAACATCGGCAAACTCTGTCGTCTCATTCAGGAAGATATCCTGGACAACAAGGAAGTCGAGGGTTTTCAGTGCATGCTCGACATGGGTCAGATCAGGATCTGAAATCATCGGATTTTCACCCATGATATACAGGCACTTAATTTCGCCAGGTTTTTCTGTCAGGACATTCATCAGGGTGGTGACTTCGTATCCATTCTCACCTTTTGCAATTCCGTCAGGAAACTTCCAGCCGTCTGCAAACTTCTTCCGGGCAGCTTCATCGATGACCTTCTGATATGCAGTATAGACAACCGGGAGACATCCCATGTCACAGGCACCCTGCACATTGTTCTGCCCACGAAGGGCATTCACACCAGTTCCAGGCCGCCCAAGATTTCCAGTCAGCATTTGCAGATTTCCACATGATTTGACATTGTCTACTCCGGTGGTGTGCTGGGTGATGCCCATGGAATAAAGAATTGCACTTGCCCCGGACTTAGCAAACCATTCTGCTGCAGTCTTTATCTTGTCTGCCGGAACACCGGTTATCTTTGACACATTCTCAAGGCTGTAGTCATCCTTCATGACCTCTTTTTTCAGATCATCAAACCCATTGCATCGGTTTTGAATAAACTCCTTGTTTTCCCAGCCATTCCTGATGATCTCCTGCATCATTCCGTTCATCAGGGCAACATCGGTACCTGACCTGAACTGAAGATACAAGTCGGCTTGTTTTCCGGTTGGAGTGTACCGTGGATCGGCATAGATGAACTTTGCACCCTTTGCTTTTGCCTGCATAACACGGCGTCCGATAAGCGGGTGACATTCAAAGGTGTTTGACCCGATAATGAACACACATTTTGATTCTACGATGTCACCTATCGAGTTTGTCATTGCTCCGGACCCGAAAATATTTGCAAGCCCGGCAACTGTGGATGCATGACACAGACGTGCACAGTGATCAATATGCTTTGTCTTCAGCACTCCACGGGCAAACTTCATCATTGCATAGTTATCTTCATTTGAGACTCTGGCCGAGGCAAGACAGGCACATTCGTCTGGTTTATAGGATTTAAACTTTTCAACAATAAGATTGAGCGCCTCGTCCCAGGAAACCTCGACAAATTTCCCGTCTTTTTTAATGAGGGGCTTTGTTAGCCGGTCCGGGCTGTTGATAAATTCGTGAGCATAAGTCCCTTTCGGACATAATTTTCCTTCATTCACCGGAGAACGCTGATAGGGTGCAACTCCGGTTACAATCCCTTTGTCTACGACCAGATTGAATGAACATCCGGTTCCGCAGTACGGGCAGGTCGTCTGAACATACTTCATAAATTCCCTCTTATGGATGCTGTGGGCTATCACGGGTACACATACCGTGATAGGGAAGCCCTATCGACCTATATATCCCGAGTTTCCAAAGACGGATGCGATGTTTTCAATGCACTCTGAGAAAAACCTGCATGATTCCGGTATATGGAAATGACAACTTCAGATATCCAGTTTGTAACGATGCGTGGTTTTGATGAAGAAAAAGGCGGAGATCTGATTCGTTTTTCATGAGCAATCATTTTTGTTTCCTGCATTCTTTGGAACATATCACGACAAAGCTCGTGTTACTCATCCTGAATGGACTGAAACAGGCCTTCTTTCCTGTTTCTATGCACATATTTACCTGAACATGCCTCCATGGGAATATGTACACAGGTATCCGATCAGGTCAAACTGGAGGCAGAATAATAATATCTATCACTGACGGATAAGCATTTGCATTTCAAATTTGTCATGCATTGCAGAATTAATCAGTTTGTTTTGTTTTCAGCAACAAGTTAGAGATTAATTATTACCAGAAGAAAAAAGAGGCGGAATGCTCTGTTATACCAGGCAATTAATAAGGGATGAATATCTCCCGTTTTCAAAGTTCGGATGCAATTTTTTCTATCATGGTCCTGATATCAAGCCAGACAACCAACCCGCTTTTATCTTTTTCGCCGGCTGTTTTCGCCTTTTTCCTGATGACACCAAGAATATCCCTGTGAGTCTTCTGCGATAAGGTGTTATCCTTGTCTATATCTTCGTTTCCATAGGTAGTCACCGAGAAGACATCATCAACCAGAATACCAACCGGCTTTTCAGTAATGGAACGATCAAGCACAATTACCCTGGACTTTTTCTTTCCGGAAGATTCTGTTGTGATATGCATAAGATCTTTCAGATCTATGATCGTTGTTATCATTCCCCTAAGATCAATGATACCTTTCAGATATGAAGGAGTATTTGGAAGCGGAGTAACCTCAGTCTGGGTAATCACCTCCCTGGTATCAAAGAGATCAACTGCAAAGAGCTCATTACCAAGAATAAACTCAACGACCTGAATTGTTCCTGCCCCTTTCGTTCTGACTCTTGACGACACCGAAGCAGGAGCCAGTATTGCCGGTCCTTCTTCATCAGGGGCTGTCTGGGCATCTACACTATAGGTTGCCATGATATATCCTCTGCTGATACTTAGCTTTGTTATTCATAAACTTACTCATATCGGTTGGTCACTTCGATACAAAACTCATTGCGAAAAAGCCTTATTATCAAAACACCTACACCTCATCAGGTATGATGCGCTCTGCAATATCCTGAAAACAAAAGAATATTAAAGGATTTTAAAATTTCCTTAAATATATACAAAATCGGAGTTTTTTCTTCGCCAGAAGCATAGGCAGGAAAAGAAAAGATTAGGAGCCAGCCACATTAATTACCCAGAGGAGAGTTCATGAAAATCTCTGCCCTACTTTCATCCGAACATCTGAAAATACTTCTTGTTGATGACGAGGAGGTTGTCCTGGATGCCACCCGGGATTATCTGACGACAAACTTCTCTTTTGATGTTGACACTGTAGAATCAGGAACACAGGCACTTGACCTGTTGTCACAGAATCAGTATGATGTAATCATTGCAGATTACGAAATGGAGCCGATGTGCGGTCTTGACCTTCTCGCCAGTATCAGGGAAAAAGGAGATCAGACACCATTTATCATCTTTACCGGAAAAGGAAGGGAAGAGGTTGTTATTGCTTCATTCGAACTTGGAGCTGACGGGTACGTGCAGAAAGGTGGAGAGATTCGCTCACAATTTGCAGAACTTGCTCAAAAAATTAAAACTATCGTTCAAAGTAAACGGGCAGCGAAGGCTTTCCAGGAGCAGGATAAAAGGCGGCAGATGCTCTTTGAAACGATGGAACAGGGAGTAATTTACCAGGACAGAAAAGGAATTATTATCGAGGCCAATCCTGCAGCAGAACGAATCCTTGGTGTCCCATATGATCGTATTATCAGATCTACTTCCCTGAATAAAGAGTGGAATATTATTCACGAAGATTATTCCCCCTTTGCCCCTGAAGATCAGCCAGCCATACGTGCATTTCATGAAAGCAGGAAGGTGAGTAATATTGTGGTGGGAATCGCCAGACCCGGGACAGAGGAATACAGGTGGATTCTTGTCCATGCAACACCTCTTTTCCAGGATGGGGAAGACATTCCCTTCCAGGTATATTCAATATTCTCAGATATCACAGAACTTCGAAGGGCTGAAAGCCAGGTTGCCTTAAATGAAGGGAGGATCTCAGCACTGCTCGAGTTAAACAGGCTTGCAGACAAATCAAAAGAGAAATTACTGAATTATGCAACAAATGCATCCAAAGTTATAACACAAAGCCAGTACTCCGGTATAGGACTTCTTAATGAGGATGAAACTGAGATTACTGTCCATTCATGGCCTACATTAATGAAAAAAACTCAGTTAAATCATGAAGAAAACCGGAGCATCTGGTCTGAAATAATAAAAAACAGATTGCCAGTCACAGAAAATTTATATTCAAAAGAGATTTACAGGAACTGTGAACATCTGGAAGAAGATCTTCGAATATCCAGGATTCTTGGTGTTCCTATTTTTGATGGAGAGCATATTGTTGCCATCCTTGCAGTAGCTAATAAACGCGAATTATATGAGGAAGATGACAAGCAGGCATTGATAGCACTTGGAAATGAACTCTGGGCAATCATTCATCAAAAACAAGTTAAGGAAGAACTGTATCTTAAGAACTATGCCATCGAATCCTCGATGAATGGTATTGCAATAATCAGCCTTTCAGGCATTCTAACCCATGTAAATCCAGCATTCCTTTCCATCTGGAAATATCATTCAAAAGACCAGGTCATTGGAAAAAATATAATAAATTTCTGGAAAGATCCTGACCAGGCCAAAGAGGCAGTCAATGCCATTCATTCACATAAAAGATGGCAAGGCGAGATAGAAACAGAACTTACAGATGGTACTTATGCTGTACTTCTGGTATCTACCCATTCCATTATTGACGAATCAGGAAAATCCCTTGCCATGATGGCATCTTTTGTTGATATTACCGAAAAAAAGGAGTCTGAACTGAAATTAGTTCAGGCTAATAATCTCATTGAAGGGATGCTAAATGGCATTCGTGACATAGTCGGATTGCAGCTTCCAGACCATACGATCATCAGGTATAATAAAGCCGGTTATGATGCACTGGGTCTTGAACCTTCAGAAGTTGCTGGAAAAAAATGCTATGAACTTATCGGAAGAGAAAAGCAGTGCGATTTATGTGCTACGACCAAAGCAATTATATATAAAGAGCCATACACGATTCAAAAATTTGTCCCGGAACTGGGAAAATACCTTGAATGTACCAGCAACCCGGTTTTTGATGAATATGGGAAGCCTGAACTCATTGTTGAACTTCTTCATGACATCACAGATAAGAAAAAAGCGGAGACGGCACTCAAAGAGAGTGAAGAGCGTTTTCGCCAGTTATTTAACAATGCATCGGACGCTATCTTTCTGTATGAGCTGAATGATGATGATGATACACAAGGAAGATTTATTGAGGTTAACAATGCAGCATGCAGAAATCTTGGTTATTCACGGGATGAATTATTAGAAAAAACCCTCTTTGATATTAGTTCAAAGTATGACAAAAAGACAGTTCCTGATATCACCAGAAAAGTGATCCAGAAAGGACACCTTATGTTTGAAGGCCTCCATACCAGAAAAGATGGATCTTCATTTCCGGTTGAGGTGTCTGCACATATCTTTAAACTTCATGAAAAGCGTGTCATTCTTTCAATCTGCCGGGATATTTCTGAAAGAAAAATCAATGAAAAAGCAATATTTGAATCAAATCGAAAACTCCAGTTGCTTTCCAGTATTACAAGGCATGACATCCTGAACTCTCTTGGTGGCTTACTTTTATTTCTTGACAGCATCCCAAGAAATGACATTTCTCCAAAAACCAGGGAAAACCTTGACCA
Source organism: Methanospirillum sp. (assembly GCA_028695895.1). GTDB lineage: Archaea > Halobacteriota > Methanomicrobia > Methanomicrobiales > Methanospirillaceae > Methanospirillum. The sequence continues at coordinate 8,927 of JAQVIE010000004.1, forward strand.
TATTTTATCATATGCACTGAAAATTCAGAGACAGATAGAGTTCACTCGTGACTACCAGCTTCTGGGTTTTCACAAAGCATTCTGGCAGGACCTTTCTCTGTGCTTTTGGAGAGCTGCAGATCAGTTTGATAAGCAAAACGTAATTATTTCTGAACATCTTTCAGGAGTGGAGATATTTGCCGATCCCATGCTTGAAAAGGTTATCTTCAACCTGATTGACAATGCTCTCAGGTATGGTGGGCCTGAACTCTCAAATATTACCGGGTATTACCGGACAGATGGTGAAGAACTAATCTGGATAATCGAAGATGATGGAACCGGTGTTGCAAAAGATCTTAAAGAACATATCATGAATAAGGGTGTTGGTTCAAATACCGGTCTTGGTCTCTTTCTTTCTGCAGAAATCCTTTCAATAACGGGTATGACAATTAATGAGACCGGAGAAGAGGGCAAAGGTGCCATATTTGAGATAAGGGTTCCAAAAGAGATGTTTCGGTTTGTAAGTAACCATAGAGCTGAGGATACGCCGTGATAAGGGCATAAAGGGGATGAGCTCACAGGCAAAAATCTCATTTTCACATCCATTCGTCATGGACAGAAACTGACCAAAGTCAGGTTTAACACGAAGACGCAAAATGAAAAACTGGTAATCTTCTGTGAAGATGATGATATCGGAATTCCAGACAATGAAAAAGAAGTAATATTCAATTATGGACACGGAAAAAATACAGGAATTGGTCTTTTCCTTGCATAAGAGATACTTGCGGTTAACAACATGACCATATATAAATCTGGAGTGGAAACAGAAGGGTCAAGGTTTGAAATTCATGTCCCTGAAGGGAAATGGAGATGTTATTCATAATTTTCGAATGATAACTCCTTACAAGCCGGGATTTAAACCATCAAAAATGATCTGACAAAATACGCCTTTATTTTTCTCAATCCCCATCACGTTCACTAATATATCAGGATTATCTTATTAGACATTTAAAAAAATATTTGCCATGCGTCAATGCCATGCATATCATTTCCCTTATATCATCAAAACATAAAATATTTTACATGAGAAATCGGGAGAGTGAAGTCAGATATGATTCACTTATCCTGGGATTTTTGTCAGAAAAACTGCAAGGGGCCAGCATAGGAGAGATATCATCTGCGCTCCAGTTAAATCGGAATCTTGTTGCAAAATATCTTTCCATAATGCATATGCAGGGCAGGGTTGAACTACGATCCTATGGAAAAGTGAAACTCTATCGAAAAACAACCCGGATCCCATTCCATGCCCTCTCTCTTGTCAACGAGGGATGCGTAATCGGTCTTGATCAGCTCCTTTATGTCAGGGAGATCCTTGGGAACTGCAAAGAGATGACTGGAGCTGAAAAAAATGATCTTTTATCCAAACCTTTCTCTGAAATTTTTCACCCGGCCTTCACTGACCCGGTTGTAAAGAAATACACGCAGGAGTATCGTAACGGGGCAGTTTCTCTCCCTCTTAACCGGGAGATATCATGGCGAAAAAGAGGATACAATCTCACGATCGTTCCAAGTATATTTAATGACGGAACACAGGGACTTGCACTTCTCCTCTCTGAACAGGCAAATAATCCACCAATTAATAAGAAGGAGAAGAACAAAATCAGAACATACCAGTACCTGACACATGAGACTCCGAATTTTGTACTTCACCTTAATACCGACGGGGACGTGCTTTATGTCAATGAATCATATGCAACGTATTGCAAAACTCGGGCATCTGATCTTCTCCAGACCAATGGTATTCCTCTGGCCACACAGGATGATTTTGTACGAATCAAAAATATAGTTTTAAAAAACTGGTCTTTGAATGAACCAACAACCAGTGACATCCAGGTCGTAATGGACGACGGATCAGTAAGGTGGCAGACATGGGTATTTCATCCGGTCAGAGAACAGGGTGTTCTGACAGATCTTCATGGATATGGAAGGGACATCACCGAGGAACGTGAGAGAGATAACTTTTACGTCAGGTTGCAAAAAGAATTTAACCAGGATGTTCAGGATAAAACATCCGAACTTCGTGAAATTACCGCCCAACTAAGAAAAGAGATCGATCAGCGGAAGTCACTTGAACTTGCATTAAAAAAGAGCGAGGAAAAATTTCGAAACCTTACTGAAATCACGACAGATATTATCTGGGAGACAGATCAGTTTGGAACAATTACTTATATTAATCCTAAGGCAACCTCAATCCTTGGTTATCCATCAGAAAAGTTAACCGGAAAAAAAATCTGGGGAAAAATAAACCCTGATTACCAGGATACTTTAAAAGACTATTTTTCAGAGTCACAATGTTCTTCTTTTGAGCAGATTGCATTTCCAATGATAAGGTCAGATGGCTCTGAAGCCTGGATTGAATTATCAGGAATACCCCTGGTCAATGACATGAAGCAATTTTCCGGGTACAGGGGGATAGGTCGGGATATTACCAGATTCAGACAGGAACTTGAAGATGCCAACACTTATAGTAGAAATCTCATAGAAGTCAACTTAGATCCCCTCGTTACAATCGGTCCTGATGGAAAAATTCAGGATGTTAACCATGCAACCGAAATAGTTACAGGAGAAAAGAGGAAAAAACTGATCGGAACCGATTTCTGTTCGTATTTTTCAGAACCGGCAAAAGCCAGGGAAGGTTATGAAAAGGTATTTTCACAGGGCTATGTAAGAGATTATTCACTTAAAATCGTCCACAAAAATGGAAATATAACCCCAGTACTGTATAATGCTTCAATATACAAAGATAAAAACGGAAAAGTACAGGGAGTTTTTGCAGCTGCACGAGATATTTCAGCCCTTAAAGAAAGTGAGAAAAACCTGGCTAATTCTCATGATTACTACATGAGAATCCTGGATGAACTTCCAAACCCGGTCTGGAGAACAGGAAAAGATGCAAAATATAACTTTTTCAATAAAGCCTGGTTTAATTTTACCGGCAGGACTCCTGAAGAAGAAAAAGAATTTGGATGGGCAGCTGATATCCATCCGGAAGACAGGGAACAATGCATGACGCATTACCTCACATCTTTTGAAAAAAATACCCCGTTTTATATTGTATACCGGCTTCGCCACCATGACGGAACATATCACCGGGTTGCTGATTATGGAAGCCCGGTATTTGATCTGAACGGAGAGTTTGCCGGATACATCGGAAGTTTTTGTGACCTTGATAAAAAGGAAGTACTATGACCAGAGTTTTGTATGTTGATGATGACCTTTTGCTCCTTGATGCAGGTCAGCTCTATATCCAGAAACTGAGTGGGTTTACCGTTGATACTGCCGAATCCGTGACAGAAGCACTGAAAAAGCTTGAACAATACTCTTATGATGCTATCATATCAGATTACCAGATGCCGGTAAAGGATGGCATCTTTTTTTTAAAACACCTGAGGGAGAACAGAAATGATATTCCATTCATTCTTTTTACCGGAAAAGGAAGGGAAGAGATAGCTATTGAAGCACTCAACAATGGTGCTGATTATTATCTTCAGAAAGGCGGACAACCAAAAGCGCAGTTCACCGAACTGATCCATAAAATTCGTCTTGCAGTTGAAAAACGGCAGTCTGAAAAGCAGCTTCGCCAGTCCCACCTGCAGATAAGAGACATGCTGGATCACCTGCCAGATCCGACCTTTGCAATTAACAGGGAAGGAATTGTGATTGCCTGGAACCGTGCCCAGGTTGCCCTAACCGGCCTGTCCAGCGATGAAATGCTCGGAAAAGGTGAAGAGACCTATTCCATGGCAGTTTATGGAGAAAATCGCCCGATGTTAGTTGATGCAATACTTAATGAAGAGATCTCAATTTTGGATTATTACCAGCATGTCTCCCGTACTGCAGATACAATAACTGCTGAGACCAGGATAAAAACCCTGCATGGAACAAAGATCCTATGGGGTAAAGCAAGTCCGCTGTATGATGAGAACGGGATAGTTACAGGGGCGATACAGACAGTCAGAGATATTACCAAATCTAAAAAAGCAGAACAGGAACTTGTAAGTTCAAAACAGAGGCTGTCAGATATCATTGACTTTCTTCCTGATGCAACATTTGCCATTGATAAGAAAGGAATAGTTATCGCCTGGAACCATGCAATTGAAGAGATGACAGGTGTTCAAAAGAGCGAGATCATAGGGAAAGGAGATTATCTTTACTCCATACCTTTCTATGGAGAACAAAGGCCGGTTTTAATAGATTTTCTCTATAAAAACTGGGAGGAAAACAGGAATTCATATGATTATATTCAGGAACAGGGCGATCATCTTATTGCTGAAGTTTTTAACCCGGCGATGTACAACGGGAGAGGAGCCTGGTTATGGGGAATAACTGCTCCGCTCAGGGATGCCAGGGGAAATACCAGTGGGGCAATACAATCCATCCGTGATATCACCGAGCGTAAAAAAATTGAAGCTGAAATATTGAAAAGCAATGAGGAACTTGCTGCTGCCTATGAAGAACTTTCCGGAAGTTATGAAGAGATAATTACCAGCATGGAGGAGGTAAAGGTACAAAAAGAACAGACCGAACAGAGTGAGGCAAGATTTCGAAGTCTTATCGAATATGTGTCTGACGGGATAATCATCGTTCAGGATGAAATAATCCGTTATGCCAATCCTGCAGCATGTGAGATGCTCATGTATGACAATGAGGGGGCACTCAGCGGTAAACCAATTTCATCTATTGTTGATCTCTCTTCATTTTCGACATTTTCTTATCATTTGTCCAGTTCAAAAAACATTTCAGATTCCCGCATTGAAGAGTACTTTATTCGATCTGATGGACAGTCCATTCCTGTCGAACTATCATCTTTCATATGTTCTGACAGGGAAAAAGAAGATGTAACGTTAATATTCAGGCGTATTTCATAACAAAACCTGTTTGCGGATCTGTTTTCAAACCAGGATAAATCATACATTTTCCGGATACACTGAACAGGAAAATATATGCAGAACCACTTGCTGTTTAAATAATTCCTAATCTGATCAATAATTCCATCAGGTACAAAAAAATCTCACATATTTTTGTCCATGTTAAAAATTCCAGAAGTTTACTAAATATTATGAACCAGAACAATAAATGCGAGATATGAGTTAAAACATAGTATTGGACGTAAATTGAAGAAGTCAATTATAATTTTTCTCTTCCAGGCAGTACAACATATTTTATTAGGAAAAAAACATACACTAATCCATTCATGCCTGTTTCAGTCCTGTACGTAGATGATGAATTACCTCACCTGATGCTTGCACAGGAGTATCTTGGCGTCACTGGAAAAATCACATTAACCTGTGTTTCTTCCGGAAAAGAAGCAATTGAAGCACTGCGTGTTAAAAAATTTGATGCAATTGTATCTGACTATCTCATGCAGGATATGGATGGAATACAGCTCCTGAAGTATGTAAGGGCAAATTATGAGGGGGTTCCATTTATCCTTTTTACAGGCAAGGGAAAAGAAGACATCGTTATATCAGCCCTTAACAACGGTGCAGATTATTATATCAGAAAGGGGAGCGACCCAGTCGTACAGTTCAGTGAACTTGAACAGAGGATTTTGCAGGCACATGAAGGACATCATGCAAAACAGGAACTTGCTGCACGGGAACAACTCTATCATTCTGTCCTGACTGTTCAGACCGAGATATTCGTTGACGTCCTGCCAAATCTTACCATCATCAGGGCAAATGATTCATATGGTGCCTTGTATGCTACACCAGCAACAGATCTTATCGGGAAAAAGTTTTTCCATGATATCTCTGATGATGACCGGGCAGGACTTGAAGACACAGTCAAATCTCTCACCATGGAAAAACCTGTGGCTGATCTTGAGACAGTGGTCACTTACCCTGACGGAAAAAAAGCCGAGATCTTATGGAACATTGAAGGAATATTCAGTTCAGAAGGAACGATTGTCAGTGCCAAAATTACAGGAAGGGATGCAGGCCAGGCAGAAATAGCCCGTGAAGTTCTACTGGAGTCTGAACAGAAATACCAGCAGACAACCACCGATGTACCACAACATATTGGAGACTTTGATGAAAATATTCCTCTCAATTTTATCATTGAAAACACTAAACCACTTGGAAACTGGCTGCTCCCTGAACTAATCAGGGAGATGAAATCGAATAAAGTGTATGGTATTGCAGCAACAGCCGGGGCAGAAGGATTCCGTGCTTTTCTTATCTTCCTGAAAGGTGAACCGGAAGGAGGTATATATATTGACCGTTCAGGAGTTCTTTATGGAGACCGCAGCATCCTGTTCCTTAAAAACAGCCAGATTTTTACTTTTTACCCGACTGAACCTGAGATAGCCAACAGGTTTGTCACCGGATGCCGCATCTATGACAAGAGCCACCTCAGGGTTTCGGTATCTAATCCCATCCCCGAGATATCTTCAGTAAGGAAAGGAATTGGAAATATCATCATAGATCTTGTACAAAACGGAAAACCAGCCGCCGGTCTCCGGGTTACAATTAAAAGTGGGGGAAAGATTGTCGGGAATGATATCACCTCACCTCAGGGACAGATTACTTTCCAGTTGTTATATGGGAAGTATACAGGGGTTATTGTTAATAATGTCGGCATTTTTCGATCTTTTACCTTCATAGTAGACAAACCGGAGTTAATTCACTCAGTTGATCTATCCTGAACCAGGAGACTTTACCGAACTTTTTTCCAGTACCGGGTGAGATAATCCTATAGTAACCGATTAAGACTAACTGGTATCATTATGGTGCATTGACATTCATCCTGCACCGCATTATGCACTAAAAGATCTGCAAAAAAGCCGGAATCTGACCTTAAAAACCAGTCATAGAAGTTTTTCAGGGAGATTATCATGAAACTATACCCAAAGATGATTATAATCATTGCATGCACGTTTTTTGCACTCATGAGTCTGCTTTTATTCTCATTTGAGTTTAACATCATGGACTCCTTCTCCTCCCTTGAGGAAAAACACATGGAGCGTGATCTACTCAGGGCTGAGCATGTCATTGAAGAGGAGATAGACAGGCTGCAACAGATAGCAACCTACTGGGGGGAATGGGATACCACCTATGACTTTGTCCTGAATCATGACCCGGAATATTTCTCTTCAAACCTTACATTGTCCATGTTTGAAACATTACGTATAACATATTTTTTTATTCAGGACCTGAACGGGACATTTATTATCGGCAAAGGATTAAAAGAAGACGGACAGCTTACCAGTGTTCCTCCCGGGCTTGTCAGCACCCTTACCTGGAAAGGCCAGATACCATATGAGAAAAAATCCGGGCTTGTGGAATGGAACAACACAGCGTGGATCTTTGCACAAAACCCAATTCTTGCCACTCATAAGGGAGAGGTATTATCCAGAGGGGTGGTAACAGTCCTCAATCCTCTTGACAAAAACAAACTTTCTGAAATTTCTAATCTGCTCCTCCAAAACGTTACAATTAGGATTCTTACAGGTAATGAGAAGACTTCCAGGGACAATCTGACAACCGGAACACTGGTCACAGGTGATTCTATCCTGACAACCGGGATTCTTTCAGATATACAAGGTTCACCCTTCCTGCTCCTCCAGGTAAAAAGTGACCGTGATCTGTATGAGAGAGGTCTTCTGACAAGAAACTATCTTCTTTTCTCTCTTCTGCTTCTTGCAATATGTTTTATGGGCGTTGCAGTCACCCTTATCAACCTGATTGTGATAGCCCCGTTATCAGAACTGAATACCGAACTATTGCAGGTAGGTAAAACCGGTCTTTTATCCGGACGAATTAAAATTGGAAGAACTGATGAGATAGGAGATTTAAGCAGCTCCATAAATCACATGCTTGACCAGATAGAACAGGCAGTAGAACAGAGACATGCAACCGAACAACGCCTTTCACGACTTATCGCACTTGCCGAAGAAGGAATCTGTCTGGTAGGCCCTGACAGCAGAATCTGGTTTGCAAATCCGAAACTTGCATCCATCTTTGGAAGGACACCTGTTGAACTGAATGGTATGCATATAATCGATCTTCTTAAAGGAGATTCTGTCACGGTTGAAGAACTGTTTGGCAGCCAGTCAATACAGCGTGAACTGCACACATGGAAAAAAGACGGCACCGAACTCTCTGTCAGGGTGATTTCTGCACCATATCCCCTTGATACCAGTGAAGACGGGCACCTTTGTGTTATTAACGATATTACCGCATTTAAAGACAATGAAAAAGAACTTCTTCTCCTTAATAAAAAGCTCAGCCTGCTTGACAGCATGACAAGACACGATATCGTAAACCAGCTTACAACCATCAGAGGTATGCTTGACCTGATTCACCGAAAAACAAACGATGAAATCATTTTAAACCTTGTAGAGACCGCTGAGGAAGCTGCAGACCGGGTAAACAAACATATAGAATTTTCAAAAGAGTACCAGAAAGCCGGAATGCAGGCACCGGTATGGCAGAGTCTTCGTACCTGTTGGAGCCTTGCCTGTGCCATGAACAAGAAGAAGGGACTTATTTTTACATATAAAGGGAAAGACTACGATGTATATGCAGACAAACTCCTGCAGAAAGTATTCTACAACCTTATAGACAACAGCCTCAAACATGGAAAAAATGTTTTCTATATCACGATTCACACCATGGTGCAGGACAGGGATCTTGTCATCATCTACGAAGATGATGGTGAAGGGATCCAGGATTCAATGAAAAGCCGGATATTTGAGAGGGGTGTTGGTTCAGGAACCGGGTGGGGACTTTTTTTTGCGCGAGAGGTTTTAGGGCTGACTGGGATTACTATTACTGAACAAGGGATATTTGGTATCGGAATAAAGTTTCTGATAACCATTCCTGAAGGTGGATATCGTCCGTTGACAACCATTGAAGAAGAGAACTGATTCTCCATCATCCATCTATACCATGAACCGGAAAGTCGCCCAGGCGATGAGGAGCATGAGGACAGAATATTTAAAACCGGCAGAAACTCTCCCTTCTCCCATAACTCCAGCTACTAACCCTGAGAAAAAACCCTGGAACATGCCGGCATGAGAGAAAATCCGGATATACTGGGCAAGATCAAAACCTCCAAGATTAAAACCTGCCTGGCCTGATATCCCTGCCTCTGCCCCGAGATCTGCCATGGTCTTTAAAAACGAAGAGACAAGGATCATGACAACAAAGAGAAACACTGCAAAGGAAGCAAGGATGATTATAACATAGATGAACATGTTGTTCTTCCTGTCTGTCTTCATTACCACATACTCTGCAGAATCCTTACCAGCGGCACGGAGAACTTCAACAATATCACCACCTGCATCACTTGCCCGCGCAACAAGGTCCACGCTTCGTTCCACGAGTGGGATTGGTATCTCTTTACCAAGCTGGCGAATGGCATCAATAAATGCAAAGTTCCATGATATTCTCTGGTCAAGCTGGCGTATATGAGGAGTCAGAGAACCATACTCAGCCTGTGAAACAAGGTGGATTGCCCCTGGCAGGGTCATACCACTCTCATGCATTCCTGCAAGATCCCTGAAAAAATTCGGAAGTGCAGCTTCAATACTTGTTATCTTTCTGCCATCCAGAAGATCTGTTATCGCAAGTGGTCCGACAATTATCACCGTTGTAAAAACTGCAACATCATCGATGAAGGAGTTAGTAAGAAGTGCCTCAGGTCCTCCCTGCTGGAGTGCCATGGTAAGCCCGAAGATGAAAACAAGAAGGCCTGCAGGCACAGATACGTACAAAATATTTATGGGCTTTTCAAACAGGGTTTTTAGTGGGTGCCTGACAAAACGAAGAGCCCCTTCAGAATAACGATGATGTATCTCTATCTTCTTATAGATCTCATCACTATCTGGATCCATTGAAAACTCCTCTTTTTTCTTTCTGTCAAAAAATCCCATCTTTACCACTCCGGTGTCATTGAATCAATAAGCACCACAAACATCACGCTTCCGAACGGGATGATGAGGTATATGATTATATATAAAAACAGGGGTGTTGACTCACCTGAAAGGATGGCCATGATTGACTGGATAAGGATCATAAAGAGTGTCCCTGCAACAAGGGCCGTGACATAGCTCTCTGCGATCAGTGCCAGGGTATCGAGAAACTGTTTCTGTGTCTGCC
>JAQVIE010000147.1 GCA_028695895.1 Methanospirillum sp.
AAAACAAAAGAAAAAATCCCGCTTCTTGATAAATATTCAAACCTTACCCATGAAGAACTAATTGTTGCAGCATCAAATACCTGCGATTTACTGGAAAACAGGCTGAAGACGCTTGAAAACAGGAAAGAAGAACTGGACGTCCGATATACGACCCTGTTAAGGTACGAGAAGATAATCAGGAAGATATCCCCGCTTGAACAACAACTGCCCACCCTTGAGGGTTTTGAAGTCACGATCCTTATTATACAAAAAGAGTTTGAATCTGTCCTTGACATCATTCATCCATTCCTGTCTGAAATAACCAGGAACCAGTTCGAGTTTATCAGTGCAGACCTTGATGAGAAAAATATTGCGGTGATCACGGTATTTAGCAAAAAATATGCAAGCAAGGTCCATGACTTCCTGTATTCGAAAAATGTAAATGAAGTGAGGATTCCCCAGGAGTATACGAATATGCCCCTGAATGATGCCCTGGCTTTAATCCATAAGAACAAAGAAGCTATTAATTTTGAGACATCTCAAATTGAAGCGACAATACGTGATATCTCCAACAAATGGTACAGGGACCTTATCACTTTTAATGCCCTGCTTACCGATTTTCTTGAAGAAACACAAGCGTACTCCCATTTCGGGCAGACTGAATATACCTTCATTGTAAAGGGATGGATACCCAAAAAATCCATATCTACAACCAGAAAATTACTTTTTGAAAACTTTGGTAAATCGGTCATCGTTCATGAACTACCGGATGATCCCGAAACACTTGATAAAGCCCCTGTATTTTTCGATAATCCATTCTGGGCAAAGCCGTTTGAATTTTTCATGAACATTGTAGCTACACCAATGTACAGGGAGATAGACCCCACCCCTCTTTTCGCGATATTTTTTCCGTTATTTTTCGGGCTTATCGTGGGAGATATGGGGTACGGTTTTATAATTCTTTGTTTAAGTCTGGCAGTCAGGCACAAATTCGGGGAAATACCCTGGGTTCGCCAGCTGTCAAGCATCATTATGATATCATCAATTCCGGCGATCATTTTCGGATTCATTTATGGGGAAATATTTGGTGATCTTGGTGAACACATGGGCTGGATACAGCCGCTGACTATCTTCGGGATCTCATGGAACAGGATAGAGGCTATTATTCCCCTTTTAATCATGGCCATTGGTGTAGGAGTATTTCATGTCTTCCTTGGATTATCACTTGGAATCCTGAATTCATATCGTCGCCAAAATATCAAGCATATTTTTGAAAAAGCTGGTATGATCGGCCTTATTTCAGGAATACTGCTGCTTATTGGTTCATATATCAGTTATATACCCGAATCAATGATGTTTACAACCATTATCCTTATGCTCATCTCAATTGCCTGCATTCTTTATGGAGGTGGAGCCAGGGGAGTGATTGAAGTGATGGAAACAATCGGTAATATCATGTCATATGCCCGTATTATGGCTATAGGTCTTGCATCTGTTATTCTGGCATTTGTAGCAAATCGTCTTTCTCATGAGATTGAAATATTTATCCTGGGAATTATTGTTGCAGTCCTTTTACATTCACTTAATGTCTGCCTTGCCATGTTCAGCCCTTCAATCCACTCACTCAGGTTGCATATCGTTGAATTTTTCTCTAAGTTTTATGAAGGAGGAGGTATCCCATATAAACCATTTGGAAAAGAACCATTTTAATACCTTTTTTCTTTCGTTCATTCTCCAGGGTCAAACCACAATTTATATATCTACATAGGATAAGGTAATCGTTGGAGGTTATTATGACAGGATGGGAAGTCCCAATTGGCGCTGCAATTGCCTTTGTAGGAGGCGCGATCGCGACAGGAATTGCTCAGTCAAAGATAGGAGCTGCCGGGGCCGGAGCTGTGGCAGAAAGGCCTGAATCAGGCGGAACAATAATTATTCTTGAAGCACTTCCTGAAACACTCGTTATTCTGGGTTTTGTTGTAGCGGCAATGATCATTATCATGGTTGAGTAATCCGGGAACTATCACCAGGCGATACAGAAGGTGAGCAGTGAATGGCATATGAAGATCTGATAAAATCCATAGAATCAACGGCAGAGGAGAGAAAACTTGAAGTAATCCAGAGTGCTGAACGAGAAGTGGAGGCAATCATTCGGGAAGCAGAAACAGAATCATCTGCCATCCATGCTCATTACCTGGAGAAAGCAAAACGGGATCTTATTCTTGAATCAAACCGGCAGAAATTCCTTGCCAAACAGGAAATGAAGACAGAAATCAATGCAGTAAGACAAAAACTGATTGATGAGGCATTTTCTTTGGGAACAAAGGCGATTTCCGGTATAAGATCTGATTCATCATACCCGGCATTATTTGAACAGCTGGTAAGAGAGGTTATCACAGCCCTTGCAGGTGAAAAGATAATTCTTCACATTAATCCAGCTGATTCGGTTATCTGCAAAGATACCATAAAAAAAATCGGTGTTGATTGTGAGATTGTGCAGGACATCACAACAACAGGAGGTCTTGCAGGAACATCTGAAGATGGAAAAATCCGTGCTGACAATACCCTTGAATGCAGGTTGGAAAAGATAAAAAATCTTTCAACCCTTGAGATTACCAACCTGATCCTTGGAGACCCTGATGGATAACGGATATGTTAATGCAAGAATCAAGGGAATGTATTCCAGGCTGCTTGATAAGAAAGCCCTGAGCAACCTGATATTAAAGCCTGATATCAGTTCCCTGATTACCGCCCTGGAAGAAACACCATACCGCGAAGACCTGGAACGTGCACTTGTTGGAAAACCCGGGCTTTACGGGATTGAAGAGGCACTTAGGCAAAACCTTATCAGAACGATTAAAAAAATTTCGGAATTTCTTCAGGGAGAGAAGAGTGAACGGTATATTCTTATCTTCTCTTCAAGGTGGGATGTTCACAACCTTAAGACAATTCTGCGTGGAAAGAGGATAAAGGTACCAACCATGCAGATCAGGGAAAATCTGGTACCTTCCGGAGAATTTGATGAATCACTACTATCTGAACTGTTAAAACAATCAGATATAAAGAGTGTGATTGATCTCCTTGCAACATGGGAAGTGGCATATGCAACCCCGCTGATCCAGGCATTTCCCGAATACAATGCCCATGGAGACCTTTTCATACTTGAAAATGCTCTTGACCACTATTACTATGAACAGGCCCTCTCTCTTGTAAACGGAAAATCAACAGAAGAACGGAAAATCCGCGAGATCATCGGAACTGAAATTGATCTTATCAATATCAAATCACTTCTGATGATGTTCAGGGATCATGTGGATCTCCAGGATGCAGAACCAATGTTACTGGACGGTGGAAAAATATTCGACCGTAAGATACTTCGACTTCTTCTGGAACTGGGTTCTGCAGAATCCCTGGTTGAATATATGGATGAGACTCCATACAGGTTTCTTTCCGATCTTCGGACCACTGAAGAGGATACACTGAAAATATCTGCTTATCAGCATCTTCTTGATGAGTACCTTATCAGACAGGCTGTCAGGTTATATCGTGGCGATCCTTTTTCGGTAACAGTGGTGATCGGTTACCTGTGGGCTAAATACACTGAGGTGATGAACCTGCGAATCATAGCAAGGTGTAAAAATGCCCTGATTTCCCCTGAAGATATGGAAGCGGAGATGGTTTATGTTTAAAGTGATTGTCATCACTGATCCGGAATCTGCAACAGGATTTCGTCTTGCCGGATCTGATGTCAAAGAAGCGGAAGATTCACTTGAAGCATCCTTTATTCTTTCATCCCTTCTTCACGAGGAAGAAACAGGAATAATTGCAATAAGGGAGGATTATCTGGCCAACCTTGATAAAACCCTTTATGAAGAGATTGAGCGGTGTTATCACCCGGTCATTATCCCGATTCCTGCACCGAGGAAAGGTGATGAAGTGAGTGGATATGTGGAACGTCTGCTAAGGAGAGCGATTGGATATAACGTGGTGATGAGGAGTTAAAAATGATAACCGGAACAATTGCCAGAATTTCCGGGCCGGTGATTACTGCCAGGAACATGACCGGATCACGGATGTATGATGTAGTATCTGTGGGAAAGGCTGCTCTTCCAGGTGAAATTATCCGTCTTGAAGGTGACGAGGCAGTTATCCAGGTCTACGAGGATACTACCGGCCTTAAAATCCTTGAACCTGTGGAAAATACCGGGGTCCCGCTTTCTGCCGAACTTGGACCAGGTCTTCTGGCGTCTATTTATGACGGGGTTCAGCGGCCTCTTCCTGCCCTGTATGAAAAAAGTGGTAACTATATCAGCAGGGGAATCATGGTTCCCGGCCTTGACCGGGAGAAAAAATGGTCA
>JAQVIE010000148.1 GCA_028695895.1 Methanospirillum sp.
ATACCCCCCCCTCATGAACTTATGATGTTTGCGTATCAAAAAAAGTCTTCTTAACGCAAAAATCTAAAAAATCTGAAATAATACTCTATTATGGATTTGTATAAATTTTCTTTTGCACTTGTTCTGATCCTTCTTATATCAGGGACAGGAGTCCATGCTCTGGATACAAAGATCCCAAAAGAAGGAATGGTATTTGTCGGAGAATATGGCATTGATATCTCTGAATGTAATGTCAGGCCAGGTGATGAGATTGCCTTCTGGAGTTCTGGTTTCCCTGAAGGAACACCTGATTCCCGTGCAAAAGTTATGGATACCCGCAATTTTTTTGTTGATCCTGTATTTTTTTCCGGGAAAACCGGGACATGGTATGGACTCATAAGTAAAAAACCTGTATTCAAGGTTGAAGATCCCTGGATTCAGTTTGATGTAGTGGAACAGGGCATTGATCACGAGCCTGAATGGATAAAAAAGGGAAATCTGGTTTCATTTAAGATCTCTACCAATATGTACCAGTTAAGCGACCGGCCTGGTTCTGCAGGAGTTCCGGTCAGAATTAATCTGACAGGGCCGAATGAGACGGCATATACAACGCTCATATCACCCACCGGTTCTTATAATCTTGGAAAAATTTTCGCATATTACAGCCCATATGACACCGGAGCTATATGGGAGACCAGGGATGATGAAAAATATCCTGAAGGAGAATACACGGCATGGGCAACTATCCTTGTGAATGATATTGCAGAGAAGAATCCTGGTGAAACTGTAACAACAAGTCTTAAAACCACATTCTTATTAAGTAAAGTCAAACCTGATAAAGAGAAAAAGTCTGATAAAGGCACATCAGATAAAAAATCCAGTTCCATCTCTGACAAAGAAGAATCAGAAGACCAAAAAAAGGAAAAAGTAACCCCCACACCTACCCCGGTCCCGACAACTGAAGAACCTGTTCCTGAACCTACTCTTGATATTACTCCTATTATCACTCAGTCTGATGTAAAAGTAGCGGCAAAACCTACAAATCCCCCGCTTCCGTCTCCACCAAAGGGCAAATCCACTGCAAAAAAGCAACCGCTTAATGCCCTTATCTGTATTATCTCTCTTGGAGCAGCAATGATTTTTGTAGTTGAAAAGAGAAGATGAACCATCCCTGCAATTATTTTTCTGTTTTTGTCAGGGGAACAGTTGCCATAAAAGGCATCCCAGTATCCTCATAATAACTGGTGACACAGTTATTATCACATGATGCGTGCATTGCTCTCAGTCTGGAATAAGGAAGGTATCACTGACCTTGCCCGAACCCTGCACCAGGCCGGTGTTGAGATTATTAGTTCGGGAGGGACAGCGAAAGTTCTTACCGCAGCAGGCATTCCAATCATCGAAGTATCAGATTACACCGGATTTCAGGAGATGATGGACGGACGGGTCAAGACTCTTCATCCAAGGATCCACGGAGGTATTCTTGGCAGGAGAGGTGTTGATGACGGCGTGATGAAAGAACATGATATCGGACCGATTGACCTGGTTGTTGTAAATCTTTATCCTTTTGAAGAGATGACAAAACAGTCTCTTCCTCTTGATGAACTTATTGAATTCATTGATATCGGTGGACCGGCCATGATTCGTGCTGCGGCGAAAAATTTCAAGGATGTGCTTGTGGTCATCGATCCGGCAGATTACCCCGTAATCATGAATGCTGTATCCTCAGGCAGAAAATTTGCCAAAGAAGAACGACTCTTCTATGCAAAAAAAGTCTTTGCCCGGATGGCTGCTTATGATGGGGCAATAAGTAACTATCTCCACAGTCTTGAAGAGGAGTTGCCATCTGTCTACTCTGTCCAGTTCAACAATGGCCGCATGCTCAGGTATGGTGAAAACCCTCACCAGGTAGCAGCAGTCTATGGAGAGGCAGGTATAGGAGGCACTCTCCCGCTTCAGGGTAAGGTGATGTCATACAATAATTACCTTGACGTGGATGCAGCAGTGGGCCTTCTCAGGGAATTTGATGAATGTACAGCAGTCATAGTCAAACACAACAATCCCTGCGGTGTTGCAACCGGGGATAATATCCATAAAGCCTATATTTCTGCCCGTGATGTTGACCCGGTCTCGGCATATGGTGGTATTGTTGCTGTCAACCGGGACGTAGATACAGATCTTGCAAAAGAGATTGCCTCAACTTTTATCGAGGTACTTATTGCCCCCTCCTTCTCTGATAAAGCCAGAGAGATATTGAAATCCAAGGAGAACCTCAGGCTTCTTCAGCTCTCTGACCCTGCCGGAAATGCAGCAGTCAGGACAATTGACGGAGGTGCGCTGGTTCAGATAACTCCTGTCATGAGAGAGGAATGGCAGGTTGTGTCAGACAGGGACCCGACTGCAGATGAAGAAGCAGCCATGATGCTTGCGATGAAAGTCTGCAAACATGTGAAAAGCAATGCCATAATCTTTGCAGATAAAAACCGTGCTCTTGGGATTGGTGCAGGTCAGATGAGCAGGGTGGATAGTGCAAAGATAGCAATATCAAAGGCGCAATTTCCTCTTACCGGTTCTGTAGTGGCATCAGATGCATTTCTTCCATTTTCAGACACTCTTGAGGTAGCAGCTGATGCAGGGGCCACAGCCCTTATCCAGCCAGGAGGGTCTATCAGGGACAATGAAGTCATTGCAGAGGCAAACCGGAGAAAAATGGCCATGATATTTACAGGTATAAGATATTTCAGACACTGAAGAAAAAGAAAATGTAATTACAGAACCAATCAGTACACTGCATACTTCATGTCTTCATTATCCACAGTAGAACCATGTATCCCCCTTATGGATATCATGTCAATGATGATCTCCCGGATAGGGGAGATAGCAGCGACTCTGGAGCAGGAACAGGTTGACTGCTTTATTAATGCAATAGCAGGGGCAGATAGGATATTTGTCATTGGAGCCGGCCGCTCTGGATTTGTTGCAAAATCCTTTGCTATGCGCCTGATGCACCTGGGTCTGACTTCCTTTGTGGTAGGTGAGACTGTCACTCCCTCCTTTCACAGTAATGATGTTCTGATTGCATTTTCAGGGTCAGGAAAGACGAAATCGGTCAGGGAAGCCTGTGAGACCACAAGGCAGATAGGAGGTCAGTTTTGTCTTATCACCGGTACAAGAGTCTCACCCATGGCAGAACTTGCTGATTGCATAGTTTTACTGAATACAGAAGAAGAGAGTTGTCAGGTAGGACCTGATCATTTTGATCTGAGACAGCTTCGTGGTGAGCACCGATCGATTTCTGCCCCTTGCACTCCACTTGGTACTTTATTTGAGACATCTGCAATGATATTTGCTGACTCTGTCATCAGTGCCCTGATTGAGATGAAACACTGTTCAATTGAAGAGATAATGCATCGGTATGCAAATATGCAGTAAACTGTCACTTAAGCAATTATTATGCGGTAAACCCTTAGCTCTTCACCATCTTCAAGAATTTCATTTCCAACAATATCAAATACAAAACCGGCAGATTCAAAAAATTCCTCACATTTTTTAAAATTCTGCAGAGAAGAGACAAGTATCATTACCCTTCCTCCGGGCGCAAGTATGTCCGGTACCTGCATTATAAAACGAGATAGTGTTCTTCTTCCATCCGGCCCTCCATCCAGGGCATACTCCAGCCAGTCATCAAGTCGTTCATGTGACCTGGTAGGGATATATGGAGGGTTAAATAAAACAAGAGTAAATATTCTGCGAAGGCCTGCAGTAAGATCAGTTCTTATTACCTGAACGCCCTCTGCATGTGAACAGAGCACTGCATGGGGATTTATATCAGTTGCAATAACCATCCGGCCATGAATGGATGAAGCAATATATCCGCTTCCTGTTCCAACTTCAAGAACAATATCATCAGTTCTTACTTCTTCCCTGGCCTTCTGGAAAAGTAAAAAGCTGTCTTCTCCTGGCTGGTATACCTGGCTCCTTATCATGAACTGAGCTTGTTGGAGATGGTGGCAAAGTCTTCAAGGTATAATGCCTCAGGTCGTGATGAAAGAATTTCAGGATCAAGATCCCTGATGACCGAACCGGTTTTTTCTTCTCCAAATCTTCTGGTCAGTGCCTTCAGGGTTGACTGAACTGTCTTTCTTCGTCGGGAAAAGAGTTCACGGACGATCTCTTCATACACCTTGCGATCATCAACCGGGAATAATGGTTTTCTTGGTTCAATCCACATAACCGTGGACTTTACAGCCGGCGGGGGAGAGAATGCTCCTGGAGGAAGATCAAAACAACGGTTTGCCCTTGCATAGGTCTGGAGCATAATAGAGAGTCTTCCTCAGTCCCTTGT
>JAQVIE010000149.1 GCA_028695895.1 Methanospirillum sp.
ACTATGAGTGACCATATGGCAGGCGCCGGAGAACAAAAATCAGATTGCCCGGGATAAATTGGTTACCTTGAAACAACATGCTCACTACTATAGAGGGAGACCACGCCACCGATCACTATAACCGCAGGGGGGCGGACACTTCGTTCCTTTGCAAGTCCGGGTATTGTTTCAAGTGTTCCAATCGTCTCACGCTGGTCAGGCCTGAGTCCGCGCTCAATGACAGCAACAGGTGTTGCAGGATCCATTCCATGATCCATCAGATATTTCGCGATTTTTCCAAGATTTTTTACACCCATCAGAATAACGATGGTGCCCCTGGACTTTGCAAGCCAGTCCCAGTCAATAGCTGATTCTTCCTTTGCCGGATCCTCATTACCTGTCAGTATGGTTACCTGAGAAGCATATTTCCTGTGAGTTACAGGTATTCCTACCGATGCAGGAACGGCGATTGCACTGGTAACTCCTGGAACAATCTCCACCGGTATGTTATGCGCTCTCAGGGTCTCCAGTTCCTCTCCTCCCCGTCCGAAAAGGAAAGGGTCTCCTCCTTTTAACCTGACAACCTGACGGCCCTGTTTTGCGTACGAGATCATCAGCTGCTCTATCTCATCCTGTTCCCTGGTATGATGACCCCCATATTTTCCAACATCCACCTTCTCTGCATGGGCTGGAAGACAGGACAGGATCTCTTCTCCTGGAAGCTGGTCATAGAGAATTACCTCAGCCATGTCCATAACTTCCCTTGCCCGGCAGGTCATAAGATTCAGCCCGCCAGGACCAGAGCCCACCAGGTATACAGCTCCTTTTTTATCCATGTGTTATCCCCAGCCTCTGGTATGCCTCACTTATCAGATGACCAGCCTTGTCACGGACTTCCTGCCCGAACCTGCCGGCATCCTCAAGATCAGTAACCTTTCGTTCAAGTCTGAAAGAACGGTCACCCTCAAGTGATAATACCTCTGCAAGCATAACCCGGTCTTTACAGTAGATTCCAAGCGGGGTAAAACACCCTCCTCCAATCATCTCCATCACCTGCCTTTCAAGCATGGTATCAATCCTTGTTCCTGGATCATCTATCCCGGACATAATATCTGTGATATCAGGATCATCCCTTGTGGCAACAGCAATTGTTCCCTGGTTAGGGGAGGGGACATGCGTTTTCGGGTCCAGCCGGTGCCCGTCAGGAGTCATGGAAAGCCTCTCAAGACCAGCCTCTGCAAGCATGATCCCATCATATTCACCGCTACTAAGTCTGGAAAGCCTTGTATTCACATTTCCCCTGAGAGGTCTGATTTCAGCCCAGGGCAAATTGCGGCGACACTGAGCGGTCCGCCTTGTACTTGATGTGCCGATTGTTTTTAGTTCATCAAGATCAAGGTCGGTGACGATATAATCACAAGGAGAATCACGGGCAAGGATTGCAGAGGTGACAAGACCAGACGGACGGTAAGCCGGGATATCCTTCATGGAATGAACAGCCATGTCTATCTTTCCCTGCTCCAGTGCATCATCAAGTGCCCTGACAAATACTCCCTGTCCTCCAATCTCATGAAGAGGAACGTCGGTCTTTTCATCACCGGCTGTTGAGATGAACACTATCTTCGTCTCCACTCCAAGATCGCCAAGCAGGCTGCAGACTCTTTCAGCCTGGGCAGTGGCAAGGTTTGAAGCCCTGGTACCTACACAAAGAGGCATGATTCATACGCCGAAGAGAGGTATTCAATATCTTCATCAGAATGTGCAGACGAGATAAAGTTCGTCTCAAACTGGGACGGTGGCAGGAAGATATTTTTACTGTACATTTTCTCCCGGAAAGAGCGGAATTTCTCAGTATCTGATTCCTTTGCCTGAACATAATTTTCAGGCGAACCTGAACGGAAGAAAAATTTGAACATTGAGCCAAGTTTCACAAATGATCCTTCTTTTCCCCTGCATGACTCTCCGATCATGTCTGTAGCCTTATCAAGTGCAGAATACATCTTTTTCCGGGAATGAATCTCCTTAAGTGCCGCAAACCCGGCCGCCAGACTTAACGGATTTCCTGAAAAGGTTCCAGCCTGGTAAACAGGTCCTGAAGGGGCAATAAGCTCCATGATCTTCTTTTTCCCGCCAAATGCAGAAAGAGGGAGGCCTCCGCCGATGATCTTGCCAAGGGTTGTGATATCAGGGGTGACACCAAAGAGTTTTTGTGCCCCTCCTATTCCCAGGCGATACCCGGTGATAACCTCATCAAAGATGAGCAGGATATCGTGTTCAGCTGTTATTTTCCTTACTTCCTGAAGGTACCCGGGTTTTGGAAGTACCGGACCGATATTTCCCATTACAGGCTCAAGGATCATGGCAGCAATTGTATCTCCTCTGGCTTCGACAAGAGAGACAAGCGACTCTGTGTCATTATACGGGACCTGCCTTGTATGCTGCACCACGTCTGCCGGCACTCCTGCAGAATCAGGCTGACCAAGTGTTGTGCATCCTGATCCTGCCTGAACAAGGACACCGTCATGGGCACCGTGAAATCCCCCTTCGGTCTTGATAATATCAGTCTTTCCGGTGTACCCTCTTGCAAGACGGATTGCAGCCATTGTGGCTTCAGAACCGGTTGTGACAAACCTGACCATCTCAATAGAGGGATGATCATCTATCAGGATCCTGGCAAGGTCTATCTCTGCCGGAGTGGGTGTTCCATAAAGCCAGCCATTATCCAGTGCAATTCTGACCGCATCTCCAACCTGCCTGTTTGCATGACCAAGGATGAGAGGCCCGTATGCCCCACAGCAGTCAATCAGTTCTGTTCCGTCTGCGGTATAAATCCGTGAGCCGGAAGCCCGGACTGTGTAAAAAGGATATGGCTGTATTGCCCGGACCGGACTTGAGACTCCGCCTGGCATGATCTCCCTGGCAATATTATAATATTTCCTGCTTTTTTCACTATTATTCATCAAGCCACCTGCATACATCTTCAGCAAAATAGGTAATTATAAGGTCAGCACCCGCACGCTTTAGCGAGAGAAGGCTTTCCATTGCAACCTGTCTCTCTTCAAGCCAGCCTTTTTCAGCTGCAGCCCTGATCATGGAATACTCTCCTGATACCTGGTAGGCTGCAACCGGAAGGCCAATCTGTTTTATATCAGTAATGATATCTCCAAACCATCCCGCAGGTTTTACCATCAGGATGTCGGCACCTTCTGCAGCATCAAGCTCAGATTCCCGGTATGCCTCCCGCCGGTTTGAAACCGGAGCCTGGTACCCGGTCCTGTCCCCGAACGAAAAACCAGAGCCTGCAGCCTCACGAAACGGGCCATAAAGAGAGGAGGCAAACTTGGAGGAGTAAGACATTATAAGGACTTCATGATGCCCGTAATCATCAAGGGCCTCCCTGATTGCTGATACCATTCCATCAAGCATACAAGAAGGGGCAACAATGTCTGCACCGGCATCTGCATGAGAGACTGCAATAAGCTGCATCATCTCAAGAG
The DNA here is from genome assembly GCA_028695895.1 of Methanospirillum sp. Lineage (GTDB taxonomy): Archaea > Halobacteriota > Methanomicrobia > Methanomicrobiales > Methanospirillaceae > Methanospirillum. The sequence continues at coordinate 3,477 of JAQVIE010000149.1, forward strand.
AAGTATCATTTAAAAGACCAGGGCCGTCGAGGCACTCACCAATATATCCACAATGTCCGTGGTCGGTGTATTCACAGGCACAAAGATCGGTTATGATGGCCATTTCAGGACAGGCCTTCTTCATTGCACGGATGACCTGCTGAATTACTCCATCCGGTGCATATGCTCCACAGGCTTCTGCATCTTTCACAGACGGGATACCAAAAAGGAGAATTGCACGAATACCGGCATTATTCAGCATGATGATAACCTCCTCAGCCATACTGACCGGCCACCGGTATTGTCCTGGCATTGAGATAATCGGAATCGGATTTACAGCCGTTTCATCAAAGAAAAGCGGGGCGATCAGGTCATCTTTACCAATATGGGTTTCTGCAAGCAGGGGGATCATCTTCCGTCTGCGAAGTCTTCTTAATCTTGTATGCGGGAACATATCGTCTCTCCTCTTGTAATGGCACCAACCAGATCTTCTGCAACCTGCATATCACCCCGTTCTGCACAGGTCCTGATTGTGAGAGTCACATCTGTCAGCAGTTTTCTGGTCAGAACCCTGGAAAGGTCATCGGTAACATCACGGAACCTGTCATCACAACCTGACAGTCTGCTAAGAGCCCGGTCCCTTTCCCTGATCCTTATCTGTTCAGCCCAGCTGTAAAGGGTTGCAAGAAGTTCATCTGCCGCCTTTCGGTTAAAAAGACGGATAAACCGGACAAGTTCCTGGTCAAGGAATGTTTGTGCTTTTTCAGCTGCCTCTTTCCTGAACTGGGCAGTGTCATCATTGACTTTCCTGAGGTCATCTATGGTGTAAAGGCAGATACCAGGAATATTTCCAACTTCCTCCTCAACG
>JAQVIE010000150.1 GCA_028695895.1 Methanospirillum sp.
TTTTCCTTTTTCATCCCCGGTTAAACATTGTTCTGCAACCATGCTCCAATATTCCCCGGCCAGTAAAGAGACTGGTTTTTGAATCGTTGAAAAAGAACCCTGCTGGTTCATGAGCCTGATTGTCTGGTATGTTCCGTCAAGAAAAGCTGCAATGGTGGTCTCCAGTTCTTTTTTATAATCTGCAGAAAATGAATCAACTTTACCGGAAAAATTCACTTTCATCTGTTTCAAATCCTTTGGAGAGAATTTGAGGACTATGTCTGCAATAGCCTGGCCCATGTCCCCTCGCAGAGATATTGCTCTAAGCTTCATGCAAGCATCAGAAATTGAAACATTGCCTGTATGAGCGCTTTTATCCAAAAAGAAAAATCCTGCCATTTTGTTACAAAACTCCTGGTTTAGTATCAGGTGGAAACATTATCTATAATAATCAAAAAATATAAAAATAGTGTTAATTATTGAAATTTATCTTTTACACTGTTTAGTTCCTCGATTGAACTGATAGTGACGTAATCTGGAACAACAAGTCCGATTTTTGCCCCGGTCAGGATTGTTCCGGCATTTACCAGATCATCACCGTACTTTTCCACGTAGGTTGAATGGGTAATTGGAAGCCATGCGGAAATTGTACAGTCCACATCACCTGTAGAGACTGCCTGGTACAGCGGACCGGCATCAACAGCGACCATTTTTACTTTATATCCTGCTTTTTCAAAAACTAACTTTAAAACATTGGTACTTGCAATTTCAGAATCCCAAAGGACATATCCAAGTGTTATCAATGAACCATCACCACTGACAGAACCTATCCATGAGGATAATTGTTCGGGATGTGCTGTTAGGTACTCCTCTGCTGCAACTTCAGGTTTTTTCCCTTCTTCAGTTGCAAGCATGACTGATGCCATCTCTTCCGGACTCCAGTTAAATCTGGTAAGGATGTCGTATGCTCCCGGATTATCTTCTTCAAATCCTGTTCTTGTGAGAGCACAGATGTTTTCTTCACCGCCAAATATACCCTTTGGATCATCCAGGTACTTAAGATCAAATCTTGCAAATTTCCAGTGTGGGGACCAGCCTGTGACCACTACCCATTTCCCTGAATTAACAGCTTTTGTAAGTTCTGATGCCATTCCTGCACTACTGCTTGAAACAAGTGTATAGTCAAGACCATAGTCCCGGATTGCATCTTCAGTCTTTTGCATTATCCCTGCACCAGGCTCAATGCCGATAATTTTTCCTTTCAGGGCAGCCTCTGATTGTTCACTTGTGCATCCTGCAAACAGGATAAATCCAGTAAATAGTACCAGTATTAATAATAATACACCTTGATTTTGTAATTTCATGATTACTCTCTCATTTTAAAATTTAGTTTACATTCTCCCTGACTGGTATCAGATTCTGACTTAACCGGTCAAGAATGATAGCAATGATTACAATTGCCAGGCCAGCTTCAAATCCTGCACCAATATCCACCCTCTGGATTCCATATAATACCTGGTATCCAAGTCCTCCTGCTCCAATCATGGAAGCAATTACAGTCATTGAAAGAGCCAGCATTATACACTGGTTTACTCCGGCCATAATAGTTGGAAGAGCTACAGGTAGTTCAACTTTAAGAAGTTTCTGGGCTGGTGTGGCTCCAAATGCCTCTGATACTTCAATAAGCTCTTTTGGAAGCTGCCTGATACCAAGATTTGTCAGTCTGATAGTAGGCGGCATGGCGAATACAACTGTTGCAATAATTCCTGGAACATTACCAAGACCGAAGAAGATTACAGCCGGAATAAGATAGACAAATGACGGCATTGTCTGCATTAAATCTAAAAAAACCCTGGTGAACTGGTTGAACCTGTCTGAATACGATGTAATAATTCCGACTGGTATCCCAATAGCCAGAGATACAAAGGTTGAGACAATGACAAGCCCCAGTGTTTCCATTGAATGATCCCATAAATTCAGGTCCCAGATTAACAACAGACCGAAAATACAGAGCACAGAAAGGTCAATTGATGAATAAACCCGCCTACGAACTGAATTTCGTTTTGGACTATTACGAAATTTTAAAGCTGCTGCTGCAATTGCAATAATTATGATGAATACCAGGGGTGGGATTGAACTTAAAGCCCCATAGATTACGGTCATCAGGGCAGTAAGAAATCTGGTAATTATATCTAACAACCAGCCAAGATTACTGCTTATCCAGTTGACTATTTCTTCAACAGCTTCTCCAAGGGGGAGTCTTGGAAAGGGAGATAAAGTCATTAAATAACTCCGGTTTTGCTCAGGGCTGCTAAGACAGAACCTCTCACAATAACGCCTTTTAATCTTTTTTCTTCATTTATGACTGCTATAGGAAACCTGCTTTCAGCAATCATCGGAATGATATCAGCTACCGGCGTGTTTAAAAACAGGGAAATAACATCAGGATTAATTATATCCGCCAGTCCAAGGCCTTCTTTACCTGCACGAAGAGCATCTTCCACGGTAATTATTCCCTTAAGCTCACGGTTCTTTCCTACAACAAATATTGTTGAGATTCCTGCTTCTTTCATCATTCTGAGGGCAACATGAGGACCAGACGTGATATTTATTGTAGGGTCAGGAACTTTCATGACATCTTTTGCAGTTAAAACCTTGGACAGATCGACATTTTCGACAAATCTCTCGACGAATTCATCTTTTGGCTTTGTGAGTATCTCTTCAGGAGTCCCAATCTGGATGATCTCTCCTGCTTTCATCAGGCCGATTCTTGTTCCAAGTTTCAAAGCCTCATCAAGATCATGAGTAACAAAGATGATGGTTTTTGACAGACGATCCTGGATGTCTAAAAGTTCATTCTGCATATCTCTTCTGATTAGAGGATCTAAGGCAGAAAATGCTTCATCCATGAGCAGGATATCAGGAGAACTGGCCAAAGCCCGGGCAAGTCCTACTCTTTGTTGCATACCGCCTGAAAGCTGGTCTGGATATGAAGATTCATAACCTGATAAGCCAACAAGGCTTAATGTCTCTTTAGCCTGACTGATTCGTTCATCATATGAAACACCCTGGATTTCAAGCCCGAATGCGACATTATCAAGGATGTTGCGGTGAGGAAGAAGGGCAAAGCTTTGAAAAACCATCCCCATTCGCTTTCTCCTGATTGATCTCATCCGATCAACTGAAACTGTAATAATGTCTTCACCATCAATAAATATCGATCCATTTGTGGGTTCAATCAGCCGGTTCAGACATCTTAAAAGAGTAGATTTTCCGCAACCTGATAGCCCCATAAGAACAAAAACCTCTCCTTTTTTTACAGAAAAAGAGATGTTCCTGAGTGCTACGACATGTCCGGTTTTTTCTTTTATTTCTTTGGTTGTACATCCATTTTGAAGGTGAGCCAGCATTTTCTGAGGCCGGGGACCAAAGATTTTAGTCAGGTTTTTTAACTCAATTACTATCTCATCTGATTCTTCATTTTGTGATGTCACCTGTCAACTCCTTTCAGACTTTCCCCTCCGGATAATGATTTAGGCTCAGTTATTATAACTGTTTTGGGTGCGTATTTTTTAATAATAGCCCTTTAAAATTAAATTAATGGAATGAGGGGCTTGTAAACCTGGATTTATGGATCTGGTGTATCTTAATTCCGGATTTAATATCTGATTTCAAGAATATTCTTATTTTAAGGAAAAATTTTTAGATATTCTATATGGTTTCCATGTGACTTTCTCTGAAGAATTCTAAGAAACAGGGTCATCAAGGTAGTATCCTATTTGAAGTATTTCTCTTCTGAAGATTATTTTTTTTAATCACTCTTTTACTATCTCCCAAAAAACTGCAATTTTTCCCAAACCAATTTTAAAAATAGTCATATCAATGCAACATTGATTTATTTTTTCACAGTTCAGGGTAATTTTTTTCTTAGTAACTTTCTCACCAGTCCTTGCGACAAACCGGAAAATGTCCGGAATATCTGTCAGCATCAGTTCAGGAAATATTTCTTCAATAGTCTTTCCAAAAAGAATGGTATTATTTATTCCAAGTATACGATCTGCTGTTATATTGGAACCGGTAAAGATCAACCGGTTATCATCCAGTAATGAATATCTGTGAACGCCCATAGGAGCATTCTGAATAATTGTCTCCAGGTATTCTTCTTTCTCCATAAGTTCTGTTTCAATCTTTTTTCTGTTGGAAATATCCCGGAGTATTCCTTCATTACCAGCGATGTTTCCTTTGTCATCATAGTAGAAATGACTTGATTCTTCAACGAAAAATGGAGTTCCGTCTTTTTTTCTGACTTTTATCTCCTGGTTTTTAAGAGTACCTG
>JAQVIE010000151.1 GCA_028695895.1 Methanospirillum sp.
TGTAGATGCTTCACTTGATGCTGAAGTTGATATGATAGGGCTTTTTATCGGAACATCAGACCTGCACATTAAGTTCAAACATAAAAAGCCCAGGGAGGTTGTTGTTGAAAACGCACTTGAACAACTTGATTATGCCGTTGATCACGGGCTTATTGTCAGGTTTGGAGCCGAGGATGCGTCAAGAACCGACCCTGATATCCTTGTTGATATCTACCGGCAGGCAGCCGGACATAAAGCGGATTATGTCACATTTGCAGATACAACCGGGCGTCTGACTCCTCTTGAGGTTGCAACGGTCATGAAGAATATCATTCCAAGGACACCTGTTCCGGTTGCCATTCATGCCCATAATGACCTTGGCTGTGCCACGGCAAATACTCTGATTGCAGCAGAACTGGGGGCTTTTCAGTTGCATACCACGATGAACGGGCTTGGAGAAAGGGCAGGCAATGCAAGGCTTGAAGAGGTCCTTGTATCCCTTGTGCTCAAAGGAGGGCTGACAAGATATGACCTTACAGAAATCCCGGCACTCTCAGAAAAAATCCAGGAGTACACCGGGATATACATGCCTGCAACAAAACCGGTGACAGGGGCAAATTCCTTCGCCCATGAAAGCGGCATCCATATCGCTGCAATTCTTGAAAACCCGGAGACATATGAGTTTGTTCCACCTGAACTTCTTGGCCTTGAGCGCCGGTTCATTCTTGGAAAACATACAGGAAAGCGTGCTCTTATGCATATTCTGACCTCTTTTGGATATAATACCATCACTGATGAGCAGGTAATACAGGTTCTTGAAAAGGTAAAGGACAGGAGCGAGGGGAAATGCAGTATCAGCCAGCAGGTTCTCCGTGAGATTATTTCCCGTGTTACCGGGGAGGATTTAATAAATGACGACACTATCAGAGAAAATTCTGGGTGCCCAGGCAGGGACATATATTGACCGGCATGTTGACAGGGCATTTTGTCATGACGGCACCGGTATACAGGCAAAGATAATTTATGATGCAATAGGTGCTCCGGGCATAGCCTGCCCTGACTCTGTTTACATCATCTATGATCATATCGCCCCGGCAAATAACTCCCAGACTGCCGAATTGCAGGCAGAACTTCGAGCCCTTGCCAGGGAATACGGGGTCCATTTTCTGGATATCGGTTCTGGAATCTGCCATCAAGTCATGGCTGAAGGCCGTGTTGCACCTGGCGAAGTTGTCATCGGAGCAGATTCACATTCATGCACTCTTGGAGCACTGGGGGCATTTGCAACCGGCGTAGGGGCCAGTGACATGGCAGGTATCTGGGTATCAGGTGAGACATGGCTCAGGGTTCCTGATTCTGTCGGCATCCACTTTTCAGGATCGCTAAGTGCAGGTATTGAGTGGAAGGATGCGGCTTTGTCATATATTGCAGAACTTGGCATGGACGGGGCAACCTACGCAGCCATTGAGTTCACTGGTGAATCTGCATCTTCGGTTCCAATGGAAGGAAGACTGACCCTTTGCAACATGGCCGTTGAGGCAGGGGCAAAGACAGGGCTTTTTTACGCGGACAAGGAGACAGAGCAGTACCTTGCCGGCTATTCTGTCACATGCCAGTTGCAGGTTCCTGATAAACCAGATTATGTGAAGGACTGTTATCAGGACCTCTCTGACCTTGAACCGGTCTGTGCTGTTCCTCACCGGGTGGACACGATAAAACCGGTGTCAGATCTTGCCGGGACATCTCTTGACCAGGTATTTATAGGAACCTGTACTAACGGACGTTTTGAAGATATGGCACGTGCTGCCAGGTTACTAAAAGGGCACAGAGTAAAGGTGAGGACAATTGTTGTTCCTGCATCAGAGCATGATTACCTTAAGGCGGTAAACACCGGAGTGGCTGCGGATCTTATAAAGGCGGGATGCACGATAGGGGCTCCTGGCTGTGGCCCTTGTCTTGGTGCTCATATGGGTGTCCTTGGCAGGGGGGAGGTTGCCCTTTCAACTGCAAACCGGAACTTTAAGAACCGGATGGGTGTAGGTGCCTCGTATTATCTCTGTTCACCCTCCACTGCCGCTGCAAGTGCCATCTATGGAGAGATTACCGATCCACGGGAGGTAATATGACTGCACTCAAAGGATCAGGCCCTGCGGTCTGTATTGGAGAAGATATCGACACCGACCTTGTAATTGCCGGACGGTACCTCAGAACCAAGGACTGGAATTTTTGGGCAGAGCATGTATTCGAGGATCTGGATCCAGGACTTGCTAAAAGGCTTAAAGGAGCTGTCCTTGTTGCCGGGAAAAACATGGGTTGTGGATCGTCACGGGAACAGGCAGCACGTGCCCTCCATGAAGCAGGCGTTCTGGCAGTCATTGCCCCGTCATTTGCCAGGATCTTTTTCAGGAACTGCATCAATGTCGGGCTTCCTGTGCTGGAATGTGAACTGCCCGGCTGCCATGACGGGATGACAGTTTTATTTGACTGCACTGAAGGATGGATTGAGGTGGATAAAGCCAGGTATATCTTCAGGCCCCTTTCATCAGGAATGCAGGAGATTCTTTCAACCGGCGGTCTTATCGAGTACTGGAAGCGGAGACTGAATAGATGATCTTTCCTCCCCATTGCAAATGTGTTGGTTATGCAGGAAACAAGCCGGTGGGAGACAGGGTTTACTTTCTTTCCAGGTACCTTATTCATGAACTTTCCAAAGGTTATGAGATATTGGAAGTGGAACCGGAAGACGGACCAGGTTTAATGCGGGAGATAAGATCTGTGGCTTGCATTGCAGGCCCTGATGAAGTATTTCTGTACCCTGAACCAGTTGTCCTTCATAACCGTGGGGATCTTATACAAAAAGCCCTTGAAAGTCCGAAACGATGCACTATCTTCACCGGGATTGATGAACACATGATCTTTATCTGTGATCCTGACCCTGCGTCCCTGCTCATGGTCCATATCTATGACGTGACACCTCCCCGTCCTCACCTGGCTGGAACGCTGGAAATCCTTGAAAAAACAGGATTATTTGGGGAACTTGAGATAAGATTCTGTTATCATGTGAATGATATCAGGGAGACAAAAGCAGATGCATATCCATGCAAGGCAGGAGGGTTTTCCAGGACCATCGATTCTGATAAGCTTATGGGGGACGAACAGGTTGCAGGATGCATGACTGCAAGACAGGTATTAAAGGACTGTTACGGGCACGATTTTCCTCTTATTGATATCTGCCCGGCAAATGCAGTCAGGGAAGAGCCATTTATCGCACGATGCTGTCGTGCAGAACGCAGCGGGGTACAGACAATAAATGGAAAAAAGGGTGTGGTGGTTCACTGGGGTTCATCACCAAAACAGATCACCGATGCCCTGTACGCATTAATTAACGAATGGAGGAATGGATGAAACGGGTTGTTGTGGCTCCGGGTGACGGTATTGGGCCGGAAGTAATTCCTTCTGCTCTTGATGTTCTTAGATACTTCCATCCGGACTGGGAGTATGTTCCGGTATATCTTGGGTATGAGTGCTGGAAACGGACCGGGGATGCTTTGTCACCTAAGACTCTTGAGACATTAAAAAAAGCTGATCTTATCCTGTTTGGTGCAATCACTACACCACCTGATCCAAAGTATCACAGCGTGGTTTTGCAAATAAGAAAAGAACTTGACCTTTATGCAAATCTCCGTCCGGTGTTTGGAGACGGGTTTGATATCCTTATCGTACGGGAAAATACAGAAGGTCTTTATTCTGGTATCGAATGGCAGGAGAAGGATCGTGCATGCACCCTTCGTGTTGTAAGTGAAACAGGAACAAGGAGAATTGCAAAGATTGCCAGTGGGTGTGCAAAACGAAGGAGAAGGCACCTGACCATTGGAAACAAGGCAAATGTTCTGAAATCTGATGCATACTTCCTTGAAATCTGCATGGAAGAGGCAGAAAGGGTAGGAATATCCATTAATAAAAAGTACATTGACTCACTGGTTCTTGACGTGTTGCAGCATCCGAACCGGTACGATGTCATTGTGACAACGAATATTTTCGGGGATATCCTCTCTGATGCGATTGCATATCTGCAGGGAGGTCTTGGAATGCTTCCCAGTGCAAACCTTGGACGACACCAGGCACTTTTTGAACCGGTTCACGGTAGTGCCCCCGATATTGCAGGTAAAGGTATTGCAAACCCCATTGCTGCTATAAGGTGTGTTTCACTGCTGTTCAAGTATGTTGGTGAAAAATCCTATGCCATTGAGGTGGAAAAGGCAATTCAGAAGACAATAGCTGACGGGATAAAG
>JAQVIE010000152.1 GCA_028695895.1 Methanospirillum sp.
CCGGAATGTAAACAGATTTATCAGCATTTTCAGCTATTTTTTCGAACTCCTGGAATGGTAATATCCTTGTGAACCTGTCTGCCTTCACGGCAGTATCCATTCCACCGGCATCACCTTACCAAATACTTGATCTATCATGAACATAAATGTAAGATAATGAACATATATATACATTGTTATAGGATTTTAATCAGAATCGGAAAATAAAGTTAAAATTTTTGTGTGATATTTTCTTAAAATTTTTTAAAACGGTATGAGGCGCTCTTTAAGATGATTGAAAGGCAATCTGGCAGTATTATCCTTTTAATGAGAAGTGGATAGATACATATATATATTATCAAATCGTATTGGTCTTTGTTCTGCCCCTGCAAAGGGCAGGTGGACATGGTGATAAAAAAACTTTCCAGAGCAGGAAAAAACACACAACAGATAACGAACATTTTGGAAAACGGTGGAAATTTCTGCCGGGTGATATATCAAAGGAGCATATAAGTGGAACGAAAAAAAATTGCATTCTTCTGTTGGGAATCAATGTATTCCGAACGGGTAGGCGGACTTGCGAATGCAACAACATATCTGGCGCAGGAGTTGGCAAGAGATAATGAAGTCCATTTCTTTACCAGAGGGGATTGTGATTTTTCCTTCAACGGTGTACATTACCATGTGGTAAAGCCGGAAGGAGGGAACATCGTTGAATACTGTCATAACATGAGTCATGCAATGGTGAACCGGTTCAGGGAGTATGATACAACTCCATTTGACATTCTTCATTTCCATGACTGGCATGTAACCGAGGCATTACATCTCCTCCAGGACAGGAATACAATATTTACGTACCATTCAACAGAATACGGGCGAAATGGAAATGAACATGGATGCTGGGCAGAATACCATGAGATATGTGGAAAGGAATGGTATGCCGGTCTGATTGCACGTCAGGTAACAACAGTCAGTAATGTCCTTCGTGAAGAGGTGATGAACCTGTACCAGGTTCCTGACTGGAAGATTCGTGTCTTTCCAAATGGAGTTATCCCTGAACAGTTTGATGTGGACCTTGACCAGGGTTCAATCAAGGCAGAACTGGGGATTCATCCCTATGCACCAACCGTCCTTTTCATTGGACGGATGGCAGTCCAGAAAGGGCCGGACCTGTTACTGGATGCCCTTCCCAGGGTGAAGGATGAATTCTGGGGAATGCAGGTTATAATGGCCGGAGACGGAGATATGCGTCCATGGCTGATGCAGGTTGCCAGTGACAGAAGACTTCCTGTCCGGTTTCCAGGGTATATCTCTGATTCCGAGTACGTAAGACTCCTGAATGCAGTAGATCTCGTTGTCATTCCAAGCAGGAATGAACCGTTCGGGATAGTCCTTCCGGAAGCCTGGAGTGCAGGCCGGCCAGTTGTTGCATGTGATGTTGGTGGTCTGCATGAGAATATTGAATCTTACCGGGACGGAATTAAAGTCCCGGTCTCGGCTGACCGGATAGCAGACGGTATCTGTCAGGCTCTTAATGATACAGACCGCCTCTCAAAGTTTGGCAGAACCGGAAGATCCAAGGTTTACCGGCAGTTCAGATGGGAAGGAATTGCAAGGAAGGTAGACCAGATGTATGGGACTGTCTGCTGCTGACCCTGAATAATTCTTTTTTCCCCGGACACTGAAATTTTTCATTCCGCCGCCCTATTCACTAAGCATGATCTCAAAGCCGGACCAAAGGCAGGATTCGTTTGAGGTGCATAATCCTGCTGACGGGAATCTTGTAGGTTATGTCTCACGGGGAACACAGGATGATGTGGATGATGCGATCAGGATATCATGGGAAGCTTTTCGGTCATGGTCAGGTACCGAACCTCTTGACAGGTCTAAGATTTTGTTTTTTGCTGCAAGGCTTGTGAGAGAGGATCAAAAGGAGTTAAGCCAGCTTCTCACCAGGGAGCAGGGAAAACCCATTAAGGAGTCCATGAATGAGATCGCCGGATTTGCCAGGGTTCTTGAATATTATGCCTCGATCACAGGCACATTGCAGGGCGATTACGGATTTAGCAAAAATTACGGACATATGATGGTGGTCCGCCAGCCTCTTGGTGTCTGTGCAGCCATTATTCCATGGAATATGCCGGCTTTGATAATGGGATGGAAGACTGGCCCTGTGCTGGCTGCTGGAAATACAATGGTCCTTAAACCGTCCAGCACCGCTCCCCTTACCTGTATTGCCCTTGCGGGACACCTGTACCGTGCAGGACTCCCTGAATCTGTCTTAAGGATAGTGACCGGTTCTGGCGGAGTGGTTGGACAGGCCCTTGCCAGGCATCCTGACATCAGATCCATATCATTTACAGGTGCTGTCTCTACCGGGATTGAAGTTGCAGGGAATGCAGCCCAAACCCTGAAGAAGACTGTTCTTGAACTTGGCGGAAGTGATGCAATGATCGTCTGTAAGGATGCTGATCCTGAGGCAGCAGCGAAGGGGGCGGTATCTGGCAGGTTCTTTAACTGTGGGCAGACCTGCACATCAATCAAGAGGGTATTTGTGGATTCTGCTATCTGTACACCATTTGTCAGGAGGGTCAGGGAACTGGCTGAGGCGCTTATTATCGGAGACGGGCTTACTGGCGGAGTTGACATGGGACCTGTTCACACAGGAAGCCAGAGGGAGAATGTGCATTCCCTGGTGCAGGAGACGGTGAATAATGACCAGGGCACAGTTCTGTCAGGCGGATATATTCCGGATACCGGTGCATTAAAAGGCGGAAACTTTTATCCACCTACCATTCTGACCAATGTGGACCCTGATGCACCGGTTATGAAGGAAGAGGTATTTGGCCCTGTTCTTCCTGTATCCAGCTTTGAAACCGTCACAGAGGCCATAGATCTTGCAAACTCAACGCGATTTGGCCTTGGTGCATCAATATGGACACATGACATGAGAACAATATCACAGGCGACCAGGGATCTGGATGCAGGAATTGTCTGGGTGAACCAGCATCTCAGGATACCACCGGAAGTTCCTTTTGGAGGGATGAAATTTTCAGGCCTTGGAAGAGAAAATGGCCGTTATGCCCTCTTGCAATACCTGGAAGAGAAGACAATTCTCATAAACCCATGAGCAAAATGAAAGAAAGACAGGTGGGAGTTCATGTCTCAATTGCAGGATCACTATCTCATGCCTTTGACAGGGCTAAAGAGCGGGGATGTGACTGTTTTCAGATATTTACCAAAAATCCAAGGGGCTGGCAGGCAAAACCGATTGAAAAGGCGATTGCTGATGAATTTGTCAGGAGAACTGAACAGTTCAGACCTGGAATTGTATTTGCCCATATATCCTATCTTCCAAACCTTGCCAGCGAGAAAACGTCCATGTATGAGAGATCAATAAAAGCCCTTTGCATGGAACTTGATCGTTGTGAGACCCTGCATATTCCATACCTTGTCACTCACCTGGGTCATGCCGGCGATAATGATGCAGAAGGAAGAAAACGGGTTGTAAAGGCCATTGATGCGGCTATTTCAGATAGAAAACCCGGGACCATGCTCCTTCTTGAAAACACTGCCGGTGAAAAAAATTCTGTTGGCAGCACCATAGAGGATATTGCCGATGTTCTGGGACGGTGCGAAACACAATCAGGTACAGGTTTCTGTTTTGACACATGCCATGCCTTTGCAGCAGGTTATGATCTTCGCGATTCACAGTTGTTGGATCAACTTGCTGATCTGATAGAGGATAATATCGGGCTTTCAAAAATCCACCTTATTCATCTCAATGATGCAAAGGGAGAACTGGGAAGCGGACTTGATAGGCATGAACATATCGGCATGGGGACCATTGGTGAGATAGGAATTCGTTCTGTCCTTTTACATTCTGGATTTTCAGGTATTCCATGTATATGCGAAACACCTGTGGATGATCGGCGCGGTGATGCTGATAACATAAGGATTGTAAAAAACCTGATGCGAAAGTATTAACCCCAAAAAACCCGGAATTATCGAAATTTGAATGAAAATATTCTATATATTCAATAAAAATTTCATGACCTTTCTTTTATGATTAAGATGTTTTTATACAGAACATTGTGTAAATCTCCAAAAAAATCGTGTTTATCCGAGAACCTTATAGGGTTCTTTTCATAAACAAATGGTACAAGATCCATCAGATCTCCTGTACCTCCGGTACTAGTGATACGGAAGATGGGAAGGTGTTTGTGATGTCCGGAAAATCGTTCCGATACCTGGGATCCCTTATCCTGGTAA
>JAQVIE010000005.1 GCA_028695895.1 Methanospirillum sp.
TTCAGAATTATCTGACAATCCTGGTTCTGATACCCTGACATGTACGAGTTCAATTGAGATGAATCCACCATAATAAACAGCCCAACCTTTTTTAGGAAAGTATGATAAAATTAGTCGGTAACAATAAAAAGATAATGAAGAGATCAACTTTTAAGGGCTAATTCAAGTCTTTGGTTTACTGCATCCCACCTGATGATATTCCAGAAGTTTTCTATGAACTTTGCCCGGTCATTCATGTAATCCAGATAATATGCATGTTCCCAGACATCAATAACCATCAGGATTTTAAACCCGGGGTACACGTGAACATTGTGTTTTTCTACCTGCATGAGCAAAAGCTGCTGTGTTCCCAGGCATATTGAAAGGGCAGCCCACCCTGATCCTTCAGTTGAAGAGGCAGCCTGTGTAAACTCTTTTTTGAACCGGTCAAAAGTGCCGAAGTCCCGGTTTATCCATTCTACCAGGGTCCCGGACGGAGTACCTCCCCCCCCTTTTCCTGCAGGGGCAAGGTTTTCCCAGAACAGGGTGTGAAGTCGGTGCCCGCCGATATGAAATGAGAGTTCTTTCAGCAAGGCTTTTTGATCCAGATCTGTTCCATCACTTCGTGCTTTTTCCAGTTTTTCAAATATGGTATTGGCACCGGTGACATAGCCCTGGTGATGTTTCTGGTGATGCAGGGTCAGTTGTTTCTCCGAGATAAACGGGGCAAGTGCTCCATACTCAAATGAAAGGGCTGGCAGTACATACTTTTTTGATTCTACCATATGCTATCTCCTGAATGTGGAATTGTCTGCATCAGTACTTAAGATCATCGAATTGTCTCTTCACAGACAGATCTCTAATCTATGAAACTTTTCTTATGGTTATACCATGGAGTAATCAGTTCTCCGTTCAACAAGAGGTCTTCCAAGATCTTCTGAAATGTAACGCATGTCAGCAGGATCCAGGTATTCACCTGTTTTTGCCCCGGCAGATGATGATATACTCTCTTCGTATAATGTCCCGCCAAGATCATTTGCACCAGACATAAGACCCATCTGCACCATCTTAAGCCCGAGTTTTACCCAGGAAACCTGAATATTTGCAAAATTATCAAGAAACAACCGTGAAACTGCGATCATCAGCATATCCTCTCTTCCGGTTGCTCCAGGACGTGCAATCCCCTTTTTATAAATGGGAGTTCCGGGATGAATGAAGGAAAGTGGAACAAACTCAGTAAAACCATTTGTTTCATCCTGTATCTCACGTATTATCGAGAGGTGTTTCACCTGGTCCCGGGCTGACTCACAATGCCCGTACATTATGGTTGCCGTTGACCGAAGTCCACAGTCATGCGATTCTTTAATGATATTTATCCACTCATCTGTGGAGATTTTTCCAGGGCAGATGATATCACGTACATTATCAACAAGAATCTCGGCAGCAGTTCCGCATAATGTCCCGACACCGGCATCCCTGAATGCTTCAAGCACTTCCCTTGAAGAGCATCCTGTTCTCCTTGCAGCGTATGCAACCTCCATCGGGTTCGAGGCATGGATATGAACATCTGGTGCGTGCTCCCTGATAGTGCGGTAAACGGAGAGGTACGAGTTCATGTCATATTCAGGATGCAATCCGCTCACGGTGCAAATCTCTGTAACACCTCTGGAAGCTGCCAGTCCTGCCTTTTTCCCTATCTCATTAAGTGTCAGCTCGTATGCCCTTAAATCACCACTTTTACAGGAAAAACCACAAAAACCACAATTATTTACACAGATATTCGAACAGTTGATGTTCTGGTTTTTCACCCAGGTGACTGCATCTCCACATCTCTTCTCACGAAGGGAATCAGCAGCTGCTGCGATAAGAAATGATAATTTGTCCTTTGTTTTAAGTAGACCTGTTGCTTCATCAAATGTCAGACGATACCCCTCACAGACATCATCAAGAAGTGTTTTCAGTTCATGGAAGTCATGAGCCATGGTTCTAATAATATATTATCGTGGTGCATATTCATGAATTTTATCCTGTGAGTGGTGCAGATGACGATAATCCGGGTATTGGTAAAATTGATGATATGAATCACTTACGCATACTTTCTTCAGGTAGAAAATCATAGTAGTTAAATTATCATTATCCGGAGTGGGTTTGATTAGAAACATAGAAGATGAGTTGGAAGAGGAAGTTACTGCACCTGAAGAGAAAAATCCTGAAGATGAAGTAATCAGGGTACGTCTGCCTAAAAAAACCAATAATGAACAGTTTGCAGTTGCCGAGCTGATGATGGGTGCAAATCATATCAGGGTCCGGTGCTCTGATGGTATTACCCGTCTTGGCAGGATCAAAGGAAAGATGAAAAAACGTGCCTGGATACGTGAGGGTGATATTATTATCATCGTGCCATGGAGTTTCCAGGATGACAAATGTGATATAACCTACAGATATACCCCGCCTCAGAGGGACTGGCTTCGCCGGAACAATTATCTATAGCTGCTCGTATTTTTGCAGTTAATTTTGAATCTCTCCGTGTTTTTCTTATTTTAAACTATTATCCTGAACCTGGAGAATTTGCTTTATTTTTTCGTCAAAAATGAGAATTCTTATATTCCTGCCGTATTGCTATAACACCAGGAAAAAAGACCAGGGAAGCAGAGTTTATACAGTACCTCATGCCTGTGGGCGGTGGGCCGTCATCAAAAACATGCCCAAGGTGAGCATCACAAAGAACGCAAATAACTTCAGTCCGCACCATTCCATAACCAGTATCAGGCCTGATCCTGATGTTCATCGAAGATACCGGTCTTGAAAAACCAGGCCAGCCTGTCCCTGAATCATATTTATCCACTGATGAGAAGAGATCTGTACCACAGCAGGCACACCTGTAAAGGCCGGGATTTTTTGTTGCGTAAAATGCCCCGGTATAAGCCAGTTCTGTCTTTCCTTTCCTGGCTATGTCATAAGTGTTTTTTTCCAGTATCTTTTGCCATTCTTCATCAGTTCTGACTACCTGCCTGAGCTCCCTGATTGTTCCTGTATCAGCATGGTAGACCGGAATAAGATCAGGAGATGTCATGTAAATGTTCCTTGATGTGAAAAAATGATGCTGTTATGGAGATCTTACTGCCTTCCACAGGCAAAATAATGATTATTTCTTCTTCTTATCCATCGCCTGCTGCTTGACAAGATTTCTGATCCTGTCAGCGGTACTTCCCTTAAAGTCCACCAGGTCACGTTCATGTACGGTGATGGTGGTTTCAGATGAAGGTACATCTGTAATTGCATCGGCAAGGACATGATCCAGTTTCTTTGCCCTTTCCCAGCACTCAAGTGCCTCATCATTTCTTCCAAGGCCACCAGAGAGGGTGATCGCTTTGAATGCCCATAGGTCAGGATTTGACGGATATATCGCAAGCGCCTGGTCATACTTGTCCACTGCCTCTTCGTACTTCCCCTGGTAGGCAAGCTGATCTGCTTCCAATGCAAATGCATCGGCCTTATTGAGGAGGACATCGCGCTTACTTAGAAATTTATGAGTTGTATTTTCTGCCATATTTCTGTTAATTTCTCATTGGAGCGGAACACTATTTATGCTTTCACACATGTCTGCCCGGCTTCATATCGCTGCCGTCATATACGATGATGACCAAATAACTCGTTGAGTTCATGGGAAATAAGTACGAGATTTCTTCCTCCCTTCAGTCACTTCTGGATCATATAGAAGAACAGCTGGGAACCACGATTCATCTCTCACGAAAACAGGAAGCCCCACGAAAAGGCATATTGATTGATCAATATGATTTTCATGGCTCACGCAATGTCATAGCCTTTTCCAACCAGCAGATAGGAATGCTCAAGGACTTCGTCATTGCCCAGAATGCAATCAGGCTCCTTCTCAAAGGTATTGCAGCAAAAAACGATAATTATAAGGTTCTTTCTTTTGATGGCAAGTCTGCTACCGCCGGCATGGAACAGATCTACCTTGATGTGTTAAAGGATGAAAAGACAAGGCACCTTGATTTCTGGATCAAGAAAAAACTGATGTTTTACCTGTACATGCTCTTTCATGAATCCATCATAGAACTTCCATGGACCCTGCTTTCAAATGTAGTGGTTGCAAAACTCTGTCCAGTTATGCGTAACGCGCAGGTATATTATCTCATGAAAGAGAGCATGAGGGACATGCATGATCTTGTTTCATTTAAAGACTATATCCCACGCCGATATTTTGTCATGCATAACGGCATGTTCTTTGCCCGTGATCTGATGCTGGGTGAGGTCATGAGTGAGATGAAGTTAAACCCAATGATAAATATCCCTGAACTGAAAAAGTTCAAGAATTTAAATCTTATGGAGATGCTCACCCACCGGTGGCAGAAAAATCCCTGGTACCAGACAAAACTTGTAGGTGATGCCATGGTCAATATTTTAAAAGAGTTAAAGTTGGCATCAATCTGTGAATATCCCTGTCCTGATACTTATAACCAGATTTACCAAGTCGGTGAAGAGATTACTAACCGCTGGATAAGGCTCATGCAGATTGAAAAATACTATTTCTGGGATACTCCGGCCAACCAGGCTTTGGCCATCAGGAATCAGGACAATTTTGAGAAAGAAGCACGAATGATGATATTTGGAGAAGAATAATATTTTTTGGCGGAATTATTAATGTTAAAGAAATTCCTGTCAGTAATACGTCAGCACAGGGGACATATTGAGACAGGAAAACTTTTTTTTATTGCGATATTAGCACTAATATCATTATTTGTCTCAATTTTTGTCCTCTGGGAGAGTCCATGGACTGGATTTCGTTTTATCTATGTTTTTATTCCGCACCTTTACCTTATCCCTATTATTCTGCTTGCCCTCTGGTATCCGAAATCAGGACTCCGGCTTCTTGGGATAATTCTCCTGTCTGTCATTGCATTCTGGATCTTTTCAGATATATATGGTTACCAGTTCAGCATCGCTTTTGTGATGCTTTATACTGGCCTTGACCTTGCAACGATTATGGTCCTGCTATTATATGTCAAGGATCGAAGGCTGGTTGAAGCTGTTATCTCTGATCTTATCGAGATAGGAGAGAAAAAGAGAGATAAGAAGGCGTCAAAATTCGGTGGAGACTTTGATTCTATCATTCAGGCTCTTGCAACCGGGGATGAGAGTGAAAGAGAGGAAGCAGTTGATGCATTGTCTGAACTCTCTGATTCAAGGATTGTCTTTCCTCTAATAAGGGGGCTTGATGATGAAAGCCAGTATGTCAGGCGGAATGCTGCAGATGCACTTGGTAAGACCGGGACATTAAAAGCTGTTAAACCTCTTATAAAAGCTTTAACTGATAATGACCGGTACGTAAGGGAGACTGCTGCAGAGGCTCTCGGGCACCTTGGTGATATTGCTATTCCAGGTATTATAAAAGGACTTTCTGACCAGGACTGGAGAATCCGTGTAGGATCGCTTGTTGCACTCAGGGTTTCTTCAGGGACGATTCCGTCACTTGAGATGGTGCTTGAAAAAATTTACGATGAGTCGCAGTATGTCAGGCGTGAGGCGGTGAAGACTATTGGCAGGATAGGTGACCGTTCCATTGTACCATACATTATTCAGGCAACAAAAGACGATGATCCAGGTGTCAGGATCAGGGCAGTCAAGGCTCTTGGAAAACTTGGTAGTGAAAATGAGATAATTCCTGTGATTAACCGGTGCATGCATGACGAGGACAATTTAGTCCGGATCAGGGCAAAAGAGGAATATAACCGGCTGAAAGGTGAATTCAAATAGTTGTTAGAATAAAGATGAAATTATTCTCTTCATCCTGAATGTGATTAGGATTTTTCAGGATCGATACGGGTGTGATAAATTCCTGATGAACAAAAACGGTAAAAAACTGTGAAACCAATGATTCATAAGCCGAACTGGATTATCAGAATGGCTGAATCCTCATTATTCATAGAAAAAAAGGTTAATTAATAAACACACTCAACTTTTCCCTCTAAAGCCTCCCCTTTACAACAGGTCTCGGTCTTTGGATGATAACAGGTATCGCCACACTTGGTGTAACCTGTTTTATTATATACGACACCAAGACAACAACTCTGGTTGTTCATGTTGTAACATGTATCACCACATTTCTGCCAGCCGGTCCCAGGATATATCTGGTTGTTACAGCAGGTTTCATTAGTCATATCATAGCACACCCCGCCACAAACACCCCACAAAAGTCCGTCTTTGGGTTCTCCCAGACAGCAGGACTGGGTAATCGGATTATAAAATGAATTACCGCAGGTCGGAAGACATCTTGTACCGTTTACAGGTATACTATTGCAACAGACCTGTTTTTCAAGATTGTAACATACACCCTTGCAGACCCCCCACCTAAGCCCGTCATATACCTGTCCCTGACAGCAGGACTGTTTACTTGGATCATAGCAATCGTCACCGCATGGAACACAGATCTCTCCTGCTCCGATAACTGATGCGGGCAAGCTGATTATTGCCAGGATAACCGCTCCGGCAATCCACATATGAATTTGTTTCATACAGCAATGTACGTCTTCACCAGCTGAAGAAGTTTCTTTATCAAGTCAATAAGATTTAAAAGATCCAAAACCCGGGTACACAAACCTGGTCCCTGACATCTTCTTTCATACCCTTTGACATTCATAAATACATAATATCCATGTCTGAAGAACAGCCTCAGAGAACTGCCCTTCTGGTTATGGGATGTCCAAAAGTCCCTGTACAGACCAGTCTTGTTCTCTATCTGGCCCACCGGATGAAAAAAGCAGGAATCAGAACAATTATCGCAGGAACTCCTTCTGCAAGACAACTAATAAGGGTTGCAGATCCTGACGGACATTATACCATGGAGATGAAGGACCTTGATGCAACCATTGCATCCCTCTCTCAGGGTGAGCTGACCGTTACAGACAGTTATGTATTTGTTCATAATGACGCAGGAGTCAGCTATGCTGCAACTATTCAGTTCCTTACAGAAAACCCGGTCACTGTCATCATTTTTGGAGAAGAGGCAGAACAAATCAGCCTGGAAATTACATTTTCATGTAAAATAATTGCAGAATCCGCAACACATAACCCCATGTCATTAAAAAACAAGCTTGAGGAGGCTGCCCCATGGGATGCTTAGAATCTCTACCATATGAAGTACTGATGTCAAAAATTTCATTTAAGGAAGCCCGTGATTTTCTCTCAAAATACCCGGAGAAATACGATGTTCAGCCAGGATACCGAATGTTTGATCTGAATATTATCGGTGTGCCCCCCATCAGGGTGGCAGTTGACGGGGAATCTCTCATTTTTCCTTATACAAAACCATGCCATGGAACTTTTCTGATTCGTGTTCAGAATGCAACAGATGAAATCGCCCGGCTTCGGAAACTTGTATAGGAAAAATTCATGCGACCTTATGTGATTGTGAACGTTGCAGTCAGTGCTGATGGAAAGATCTCCACCAGGGAACGCAGACAGGTGAAAATATCAGGAAAAGAAGACTTTGATCGGGTGGATGAGATGAAAGCCGGCTGTGATGCAATAATGGTCGGTATCGGAACTGTTCTTGCAGATGATCCCTCCCTCACCGTTAAATCAGCTGACAGGATCGATGAGCGGGTAAGAAATGGGAGACCTGAACACCCTGTCAGGATAGTTGTAGACAGTAAAGGAAGAACACCTCCTGATGCAAAAATACTTCACAAAGGGCCCGGACTTCGGATCATTGCCGTTTCTGATCTGGCACCGGAGAAAAACATCATCATTCTGAAACAACATGCAAATATTATCCAGTCCGGAGAAAAAACCATAGATCTTAAGTTACTTCTTGAAAAATTATCTGAAACGGGTGTCAGCCGGCTGATGGTGGAAGGTGGCGGAACTCTTATATGGGGGCTTTTATCTGCAGGACTTGTAGATGAACTCTCCATGTTTGTAGGCAATATCATCATAGGAGGAAAAGACGCACCAACTCTTGCAGACGGTATCGGGTACATCTCTGAATCAGATTTTCCATTACTTGAACTATTATCCATCTCCCAAATTGAGGAAGGTGTTCTTATCCACTGGAAAGTCAAAAAAAGGTAAAACCTGAAAATAATTGATATTTTTCGATTTTTCCATTAGCCCGGGAAAAAAACAAAACCCAGAGGGTATATTGTAAAACCCTTTACTGACAACCAGCTTCATGCCACCATAGAGATAGCATTACAGAAATGAGATTTATAATAATCGTTCTCATACTGACTGGTAACCCTGAGTTTTCCATTCCCCGCTCTCAAACCATGATTCAGGTACTCCGTTATTGTCCATCCATTCAGTAACAGCCTTCTCCCATTCCTGCCACAGTTCGGGATGAATTGTCTTTATTTTCTCAAATACGCCAGCATCACTTGCAGGGCACATATAGCATCCCATCCTGTCAACCCCGTGCTTATACAATATATTAAACGGGGCTTTTTCACGAAAGATGTAAAGCCACACGTGAAGAGCTGTCCAGGTATGAATCGGTGCAAGGCAAACCTGGTTCTGAACATATGAATTACGCCAGACACGCGGGTTTTTCATGCGTGAGAATGACTCATATTTTCTTTGCCCGATAAATGAGACCAGCTCGCCATTTTCCCCGTACTTTTCAATGATGTGCCGGCGCAGGGGTTCCAGTTTGGCAGTTTTGCAGCACCAGCGATTATTTCGGGCAGGAGGGCCGTTTACCTGAAAATCTCGCCAGAATTCATCCCCTGATTCAATTCTGACACATTCAAGATCATATCTTTCCTGAACATCCCGGACATTGTCTTCAGTAGATGAAAACTCAAGTCCGGTGTCAATATAAAGAATCGGGAGCTTCCGATAGGTGTTCATCACCACCAGAAGGGTTGCAAGACTGTCTTTTCCTCCAGAATATGAGACAGACATTGGAAGATGTTTATATGGGCTTATATTATCTGCAATAAACTTACCAGATGCAGCCTCAGCCTTTGCCAGCACTTTTTCATTTGCTTTAATAACATCATCCCATGTCGCCTTTCCTGGGGTATATTTGGAAGATATGTTTTTTCTTGTTTTTACAACCTGCCCGCGTTCCATAAGGTTTGCTTCTTCTGCATCAACCCTTGCCCTGCCAACTCCGGCACAGTCACCTGCCTGCGTCATCATGATAACTTCGTCACCCTCCCTGACTGAACAGTCACAGGAGATAAGGCCTGGAGCAAGGAGACTTCTTCCATCCCTGACCGACTGAAAAGCCCCGTCATCAATTATTATGGACCTTTTTTCCGGCTTGTCTATTAATACCGCGTCAGGACGGGGAAGAGCTTCCCAGCGTTTCCTGGCAGGAAGGTATCGTATCGCCCCTACAATTGCCCCTCCAACAATTATCTCTTCCATGCGGTCATGATCCGGGACTTTGTTCAGAAGTGCGATCTGGTCATCTGGAATAATCTGCATTCCAAACCGTTCTTCATATACCTGGTTTACAAATTCAATGTCGTCAGGAAATGCAGGTCTGGCATCACCAGGAGGCGTTACCGGGACTGCACGGGTATTTTCTCCACATGCACAATGGTCAGCAAGGACCGGGGTATGACACGAATCACACCAGTGAAGAAGAATTTTGCCATGATATAATCCACCCATATCTCCTAATTTGTATGTTTTGTCCCTACATACTGCTTTGTACATGTGGGTTGCCAGGACTTTGATAATTGCTCATTTTTTTAAAATGAAATCTGACCTGAATAAATAATTTTATATCATGAGGATAACCACCTCAGTTGATCACGATTTATCATGAAGTTTAGAGAGGCTTTGGCATGGCAATGCCATTATGATTACCAGGAGCAGATGATGCTATGATTCCGTTTATTGTCTCTGCGTTTGTCGCATTTCTGTTTTACCTGGTGCTGGTTATCGGGTCCGGCTCTGTTCTCTTCTGGTCATGGGAAGAAATTATTGCAGGAGTAATAATAGGGCTTGCAACAGGTGTAATCTGCAGAAAAGTTTTCTGTAAGAATGAAAATTACCGGATGTTAAACCCGGTCCGCCTGGTAAGTTTTCTTTTCTATATATGTGGGCCTTTCCTTGTGGAACTTACAAAGGCAAACCTTGATGTTGCATACCGGATTATCACCGGAAGGATAAGACCTGGAATTATCAGGTTACGCTCCGGGATGAAGTCTGATCTTGCACTGACCATGCTTGCCCATTCAATCACACTGACGCCCGGAACTCTTAGTGTTAATGTTGATGAAAAAAGTCATGACCTCTTTATCCACGTTATTCACCTGGACGAAGGTGATGAGAAAAAAGAGGCATTCGAGGCTGAAGAGATCTTTACTTTCATGAATCTGCCAGCCTGGATAAGGAGGATAGCCGAATGATTGAGATGTTTATGGTAGCAGCCCTTATCACCGTGATAATTGGTTTTGGTGCCATGATTCGTCTTATACTGGGACCGACAAATCCTGACAGGGTTGTGGCGGTGGATACAATAAATACGCTTACAGTTGCGGTTCTTATTCTTCTCAGCGTGCTGTACGAACAGTTCATCTTCATCGATGTGGCAATTGTTTATGCTCTGCTGTCCTTTGTCTCCACACTGTATATAGCAAAACATATCGGAGGAGAACTCTGATGTTAGCAGATTCAATCGCTTTTGTTCTTCTGGTTATTGGACTGATATTTAATGCCTTAGGTGTAATTGGTCTCCTGAGATTCCCTGATGTTTACACGCGGCTTCATGCATCAACCAAGGCAACCACCTTTGGAAGCATATTCCTCTGCCTTGGGGTTGTGGTTTATGCAATAGCGCATTATTTCTGGACATCTGACTCCCAGTATCTCATGGTTATTGTTCATACCATTATTGCAGTATTCGCACTCGCAGTTACAAATGCTGCAGGATCTCATGCGATCTCCCGTGCCGCATATAAAAGCGGGCAGATACCCGAACCTGCTGTTGTTGACAAACTGGCGGAGGCCGGCCTGTGATTGCCATTATTCACATCCTGGTTTTAATCGGGATTATCATCACTGCAGCATTTATTGTCTGGCAAAAAAACCTCATCGCTGCTGCCATAGCCTTTGCAGCCTTCAGTTTCCTTCTTTCGATAGAATTCTACATTTTACAGGCTCCGGATGTGGCCATTGCTGAAGCAGCAGTTGGTGCCGGAGTATCAACTGCAATATTTCTGATTGCAATATGGGCTACACATGACCAGGAGGCGGCATAATGAGATCCCTTGCTGTATGGTTCACTCTTGTGATCCTGGGTATTGGCCTGCTGTTTACTGCAGTAACTATTCCTTTTGGAAGCCCTGCCATGTCAGACATGGATGATTATTTCATCGCTCACGGACAGGAACAGACCGGGGCAAATAATATCGTAACATCCATCGTGTTTGACTTTAGGGGGTTTGACACCATAGGAGAAGCATCTGTCCTTTTTACCGCGGTGTTTGGAGTGTCTGTTCTTTTCAGAGTCAGGAAAAAAGAGGAGGATTACGAATATGAGTGACTGTATGAGTAAGCTCGTCCGGACTACAGCGGATGTCATGTTTCTGTTTATCACGGTGTTTGGTTTTTATATCGTACTTCATGGACACCTTACCCCTGGTGGAGGATTCCAGGGAGGGGCCATTGTAGCCGGCGGTTTCATTCTGCTGATAGTTGCCAACAGGCTTGAAGATTTTCTGAAATGGTTTCAAAAAAGATCATTCCAGTCATGTGAGGTTTCAGGTCTTGTCCTTTTTATTGGAACTGCTCTTGCAGCCATACCGCTTGGCTACATCTTTTTCAAGAACTTTTTAAACGGAGCCGGAGGGTTGTTTGGTCAGGCAGTGCCTTTTGGAATAAATTCTGGCATTCTGAATACCGCAGGGACCATTCCCATCATGAATATCGCGGTGGGAATTGAAGTGCTTGGTGGATTAAGTATCATTGTTTTATATATGACAAGTGGAATCCGTTCTCACGAGGAGGGAGAATGATAGATAATCTCCCGTTCCTGGTCGTTGCAGTTACAATTCTGCTCGGCCTTTACACCATCCTTCTGAAAAAGGATCTTATCAAGATAATCATGGGAATATCGATCGTTGAATCCGGGGTTAACCTCTTTTTGATCGTGCTTGGATACAGGTGGGACAGTATTGCCCCCATCTTTACCGGTGCACCTTCCCTTGCCATGGTAATGCCCACTGTTCAGGCCCTGACTCTTACAAGCATTGTAATAGGTGTGGCAACCCTTGCCCTGATGCTGTCCATGGTTATGATCATCTTCCGGTATTACAAGACGACCGATGTCAGCAAAGTAACAAAACTGCAGGGGTAAAAAATGGATATAATACTTGACAATCTGCCTGGGCTTCTTATAGCAATTCCCCTGCTTGGAGCTTTTTTAACACCAGTTCTCTCCAGGGCAGGTGATAATGTTCGAAATGTCTGGGTAATGGTAATTACTACCCTGTCTTCCCTTTGTGGACTTCTGGTAGCATCCCGTGTACTGGAGGCCGGGACAATTGTGTATGCATTCGGTGTTGATACAATATCTAATGTAATTCCGTTGGATTCCGGTGGAATTCCCATAAGGATAATATTCACAATCGATCCGATCAATGCCTTCATGCTGATAATTGCAGCAGTTGTGGGCTTTTGTATCACCCTGTATTCCATATCCAGCATGGAGAAGTTATCAGGAAAAGACGGATTTTTTACCCTGCTTTTCCTTCTCGTTGCCAGTGTGTACGGGATGATAGCGACAGGCGATCTATTCAACTTCTTTGTATTCCTTGAGATAAGTTCTCTTGCCGGTGCAGCCCTTGTTGCATACAGGATTGACAAGGGAGTTGCTACAGAGGCCGGATTCAAATATGCAGCTCTTTCAACACTTGGCGGGATGCTCTTCCTGGTCGGTGTGGGTCTTCTCTATGCCCAGTATAACTCCCTTAACATGGCAGTTATTGCTGACCGGATGCAACTGACCGGGCTTGACATAATGGCATTTGTTCTGTTTTTCACAGCTCTTGCCATGAAATGTGGTGCAGTTCCGATGCACTTTTGGACACCGGACAGTTATACGATGGCTCCTTCTTCTGTCACTGCATTCCTGGTCGTCTCTTCGCAGGCAAGTCTTTATGCTCTCTTCAGGGTCTGTTTTACCCTTTATGGAGGACAGATAAACCCGCTTACCGTCGGATGGGTCATCATCATTTTAGGGGTTCTCTCCATGTTCATCGGTGTAACGATGGCAATTCCGCAGAAAGATGTGAAAAGACTGATGGCATATCATGCAGTCTCCCAGACCGGTTATATGCTGCTTGGAGTCGGAGTGGGACTTGCAGCCCTTTCAAGCACCTGTTTTTCACAGGGCGTCGGAATGATGGCACTAAAGGGAGGTCTCTTTCATATTATGAATCATGCCTTGTACAAAGGTCTCCTGTTCCTTACTGCAGGTGTTATCATGTACAGATGCGGAACCCGGAACCTTAACCAGCTGGGTGGTCTTGGACACAACATGAAGTGGACCATGATCTTTTTCATGATAGGAGCACTTGCAATAGCAGGAATTCCTCCATTTAATGGTTTTGCATCAAAGCTGCTTATTTATGAGTCAACATTTTTGTTCAATCCTTTAATAGCAGTAATAGCCATGGTAGTGAGTATCCTGACCCTGGCATCTTTCGTCAAGGTTTTCCATTCCATGTTCATGGGGCCAAAACTGCCTGAATACCAGGACGTGGAAGAAGCACCAAAACCGATGCTCATCGCGATGGGAATACTGGCAGTCTTGGTAATTCTCTTTGGAATATTCCCACAACAGGTTGTTGACACTCTTGTAACTCCTGCTGCTTTTGCTCTTGTGGATTATCATGGATATATATCAGCAGTGCTCGGAGGTGCATAAATGATTGAATCATTCACCCTTACTACAGGGTTTGGAGCATGGAATGCATTATTCTGGGTTATTGCCTTTGTAATTGCGTTTATCATCGGATGGCTTATCTGGTTAAGGGGTGAGAAGGTATATGATACCAGTAAAGGATCAACGGCTCCGTTCCTATCAGGAATTGCAGAACCTGATAAAAAGGAGGTTCACATCAGGGCAGGCAACCTGTACTGGGGATATAACGATGCCCTTTCAGGATACTATAAATTTGTTAAACCATTCCATACTGGCAACCTTTCAGATTATTTCCTGGCATACCTGTTAGTCACGGCTATTGTCCTTATCGTGGTGGTGGTCCTGAAATGAGACTTTCTCCATCGTTTAACCGATCGCTCTGGGTATTTCATGTAAATTCCGGATCATGTAATGGATGTGATATAGAGATTGTTGCAACCCTTTGTCCAAGGTATGATCCCGAACGGTTTGGTATAAAACTGGTCGGTTCGCCAAGGCATGCAGATGTTCTGCTTGTCACAGGTCCTGTCACCAGGCAGATGAGAGACCGGGTAAAAAGGGTTTATGAACAGATGGCAGCACCAAAGGTGGTAATGTGTGTGGGTGCCTGCGGACAGTCAGGAGGAGTTTTTTATGAATCCTACAACCTTGACGGCCCGATTGACCAGGTAATCCCGGTTGATGTATATGTACCTGGCTGTGCTCCCCGTCCTGAAGCTATCATATACGGGGTTGTCCAGGCGATTGCAAAACTTGAAAGACTTGAAAAGGAGGTGAAATCATGAGAGCAACCATGACCCCGCAGG
Organism: Methanospirillum sp.; assembly: GCA_028695895.1. Taxonomy (GTDB): domain Archaea; phylum Halobacteriota; class Methanomicrobia; order Methanomicrobiales; family Methanospirillaceae; genus Methanospirillum. The sequence goes on from JAQVIE010000005.1 coordinate 14,692, forward strand.
AACTGGCTGACAGGTTTGTTCAAAAGTTTGGCAGCCTGGTAAGTGATGTAAGGGTACAGGAACGGTGTGAAGGAGTGAAAAAACTTCCACAAAAGACGGTGTGGATGACCATACCGCGTGAAACCATTAATGAAGCTATTGCCGAACTCATCTCTATAGATTACCCTCACCTGGGAGTGATAGCAGCTTCAGACAATGGTGATATGATTGACCTTCTTTACCATCTACAGGTATTTTTTGGAGGTAAACATGAAGAGATATCTGTGGTATTCACCGTTCAGGTTCCAAAATCTGATCCTCGTGTGTCCACGATATCAGGGCTCATCCCTGGTGCAGTATACTCTGAACGCGAAAAACAGGATATGATGGGAGTTACAGTTGATGGAATACCTGATGCAAGAAGGATCTTTCTGCCTGATGATTTCCCTGAAAATGTTTATCCATGGAGAAAAGATGAAAAAGGAATTCCCCAGTCTATGGTAAAGGAACTTTGGAAGATTGACCGCCCTACTGATCGGCCTGTTCCCCCTGTAAAAGAACTTGAACCGGTTTTGAAGAAAGAACCGGAACCTGATGATCCATCAGCAGGAGGTGCAGCAGAATGAGCGGGAAAAATGCGCCATATGAGCTTCCAATAGGCCCAATTCATCCTTCCTTAAAGGAACCTGTTAACTTCACGTTTAAAATGAACGGTGAAGTTATCGAAAAGGTTGACTTTTCCCCTGGAAGATCCCATCGTGGTATTGAGTGGATGGGAATGCGGAGAAACCCGGTTCAAATCCTGCACCTTTGTGACCGGATCTGTGGTATCTGCGGGGTTGCCCATGCACTTGTTTTTGCACAGGCTGTAGAAACAATAGCAGATGTAAATGTTCCGGACCGGGCATATTATGTCAGAACCATAATTGCTGAATTTGAGAGAATACAGTCTCATCTTCTCTGGGCAGGAGTGGCAGCCCATGAACTTGGGTTTGACACTCTCTTTTACCTGGCCTGGCAGATAAGGGAAGAATCGGTTGATGTTATCGAGTATATAACCGGAAACCGGGTGAACTATGGTATCATGATGGTCGGGGGAACCCGCCGTGACATCACCCCTGATATGTTCCCAAGGTTAGAGCAGGCTCTCCAGTACTATGAAGGGCTGTTTGAAAAGATGGTCAACCTCTTCCTCAATGATAAAACCATTGCCATGCGGTGTAAAAACACCGGAATCCTGACAAAACGCCGGGCATTGGAACTTGCTACAGTCGGGCCTACATCACGTGCATCAGGACTTGCGATGGATGTCAGGGTTGACTCTCCCTATGCTGCATACGGGGATCTTGATATTGATATTATTCTTCCTGAGGTCTACAGCAGTGAGACCATTGGTGATGTATATGACAGGATTGTTGTCCGTATCTTTGAGGTGAAACAGTCAATTGACATAATCAGGCAATGTATGAAACAGATGCCTGAAGGTCCTGTTCTTGCTGAAGAGAAGTATGCCAAACTGCTCCTGAATCTTAAAAAAGCATCAGGGGAGACTTTTGCAAGGGTGGAAGCTCCACGTGGTGAGGATATGCACTATCTCAGAATGAACGGGAAACAGGAAGCTCCTGAGATGTGGAAGGTCAAGGCCTCCACATATTCAAACCAGATGGCATGGGTTGAGATCCTTCAGGGAGAGCAGATTGCAGACATCCCTATCATTGTTGCATCCATTGATCCATGTATGTCCTGTACTGACAGGGTTGCGGTGGTAAACCAGGAAGGAGATGCAGGTATCCTCACGAAAGAGTATCTGCACCGTCTGTCGGTTGAGAAGACCAGGAGGATGGAGTTATGAGTTCATTTCTCATCACCCTCGCTGGCGTGGTTCTTGTTACAATATTTGGAATTGTCGCAGGACTCTTCCTGATGGGTGTGGATCGTATATTTGCTGCAAGGATGCAGATGCGACAGGGACCTCCCCTTATACAGCCATTTATTGATATCAGGAAACTCCTCTGCAAGGATTCAGTGGTTCCTGAAAATGCAGTCCCGACACTTTTTAATGCAGCACCCATCGTTGCATTTGCTTCAGCTGTAACGGTGCTTTTTTACCTCCCTCTTGGCAGCATCCTTCCTGTAGGAACACCTCTGCCGATGGTTGGTGAATATGGTGACCTGATTCTTATCATGTACCTGCTGACTGTTCCTGCACTTGCCATGGTAGCCGGAGGATTTGCTTCAGGATCACCATATGCAAGTGTAGGAGCCCAGCGTGAGATGGTGACCATGATTGCGTACGAGTTCCCGCTTGCCATCGCAATCATTGCTATTGCATGGAGACTTGCAGTTGCCGGAATTGCCATGCCATTTTCTGTAAATACCCTTGCAGCAAACCCCATCTGGACAGTTGCCGGCCCGCTTGGGATAATTGGTTGTATACTGCTCCTTATAGTCCTGATCTGGGTGACCCCGGCAGAACTCTCCCGTGTCCCCTGTGATACCCCTGAAGCAGAGACAGAGCTCTGCGGTGGTCTGCTTGTTGAGTACTCAGGGAGAAACCTTGCCCTCTTTTCTCTTTCAATGGCTGCAAAGCTGGTTGCTATGGCTGGCCTTTCAGTGCTTTTGTTTCTGCCATGGAACCTTTCACCATTAATTGGACTAACAGGGATTGGTGCAGCAGGTGTTGACCTTGTGTTCTTCCTTCTCAAGGTGATAGTGGTCATGTTCTTCTCGGTATCCCTGGTGAGGGTCATCATGGCAAGATTCAGGATTAATACCCTGGTATCCATTTACTGGGGCTGGCTCACCACCATCGGTCTTATCGGGATGCTCCTCATCATCCTTGACGGGACTATTTCAATCGGGGGGTGTCTCTGATGATCAGACTCCCGTCAGTCCCGATGGTTCTTCGCCAGCTATTTAAAAAACCGGCAACGAACTTCTTCCCGGCAAAAAACCTGCCTCCGTCAATCACAGGATTCCTGGAGGCAGTATCAGAAGGTAAAGCATCAATAAATCCACCTGTCCCAACACCGGATAAATACCGGGGAAAAATCGTTTATGACAGGGATTCCTGTATCGGGTGTAAGATATGTATCAGGGTCTGTCCTGCAAATGCGATAGAGTTTATACCTGATACAAAGAGAGTCAGGATATGGGTTACACAGTGTATCTTTTGTGCCCAGTGTAATGATGTCTGTCCCAAGGGAAGTCTGCATATGTCTTCTGACTTCCTGCTTGCAACCGAAGACAGGTTTAATGAAAACCTGATTGTTGAATGATGTGGTTAAAGGTTACCAGGAAAAATAACCTAACAAACCTTTTTAATCGTCAACAGGAACTATTAAACTGAGAATTAACTATAAATTCAGTTCATACCTGACGTTTTTTTATAAACTGACTTTTTGGAAAATAAGAGCGCATCCTTTATTCTGGTCTTAACAATCCATTCACCCTGAATAAGACTGTACCTGAAAAAAAATCAAAGCAGGAAGGTCAGTTGACAATGCAGGGGAAAACCCGATACACATCGCAGATAATTCATCCATCCCTGTCAGAATTTAAGATTTATATCCGTTTTTTCCTTTTTTTTACATTTCCCGTTCCTGGTGCCTCTTTCCTCAATAAAACAGCTAAAAAATTTATTTTTAACCAAAATGGTCCAGATTTTTCCAAAACCAACAGATCGAAATATTGAAGCAAGAGGCCTTTGAGATGATCACCTTGGTGATACAAAGTGCACCTCCCCCCACTCATCCCTCCTGCATCCATCACTCCTTATCTGTCTTCCACAGGAGTGATTAACTGTACAAATGCTGAAATACGAACTTTGGCAAGAACAATAACGACAAATGAAACAGATGACATCGGAC
>JAQVIE010000153.1 GCA_028695895.1 Methanospirillum sp.
GAACTGCCATGAAAGCCTTACGATTCAGGGTATTTTGTAATGTTACAATAATCTTCAGAAAGTCATTGTCTTCAAAACCGAACAGGCGGAATATACCCCGCATCATTCCGTCAAGAAAGAGAAGCCCTGCCCGCATGAATCTTGGAAATAGGAGTTTTCCAGACCGTATTGAATGGACTGTTAAAATGAGCAGTATAAACCCCAGTATAAGAATTGATAAAACTACCAGTATAGTCAGTTCACCGATCAGTGTGACTACCGGCATATATGGCTGTAAAATGGTCATTATCTGATTACACCTGAATGTTTTTGTCTTTTTTTAACTGATTTATAATTTCAATATCACCTGGAAGGGAAAAGATTCCATATTCGGTTATGATTCCTGATATGAGATGAACCGGGGTTGCATCAAATGCAGGATTCCATACCGGAACCTGGTCAGGACTTGTTACACATCCACGGATCTTTCTGACCTCGTCAGGATCCCTTTCTTCTACTGTAATCATGCTTTCTGAGCTCTTCTCATCAAAAGTTGAGAGTGGTGCAGCAATGTAAAAAGGAATATTATGAGCATGTGCACAGACTGCATGCATATATGTCCCGATTTTATTAAACACAGCATCAGAGACAATCCTGTCTGCACCAACAACTACGACATCTATCTCTCCTTTTCGCATAAGGACAGCTGCCATGGAATCGGTGATAAGAGTGACATCAATCTCATCCCTAAGCAGTTCCCAGGTGGTAAGGCGGGATCCCTGTAAAAGAGGCCGTGTTTCGCAGGAATATACAGATATGTTTTTTCCTGCCTCATGTGCAGAACGAATAACCCCAAGAGCAGTTCCCCACTCGGCACATGCAAGAGCTCCTGCATTACAGTGAGTCAGTATCCTGGCACCATCAGGAATAACAGAAAGCCCGGTTTTCCCAATCGCATGACAGGTTCTGCTATCTGAATCAATAACCTCCCTGGCAGCATCCACAGCCCTGCTTTTTGCCTCTTCGATGGTAAGGGCACTCTCTACAACATTTAAAACATAATCAATTCCGTAAAACAGGTTTACTGCCGTGGGTCGCGTATTTTTCAGAAGATTTGCATCAGATTTTACCTGCTTTACAAATTCCAAAATTGAATCTGCCTTAGTGAGCAATGCAGACAATGCAACACCACATGCCCCGGCACATCCAAGAGCCGGCGCTCCCCTTATACCAAGGCGGATTATTGCATCAGCCAGATCAGGGATGGTTTTTGCCGTTCTTACTTCATAAGTATCAGGCAGGAGGGTTTGTTCGATATATTCAACCGAGGGAATATGGGGATGGAAAAGAACTGGACGGAGAGGTTGCATAGATTATTCCTGCATCAGGGTGATAACCGCCTGCATTGCTGCTGCTCCGCCTTCCATGACAGTGTCAGGAATATCCATTGGTTCCTTACAGGTTCCTGCAATAAAGATACCTGGCTTTAAAGTCTTTACCGGACCACATTTTTCATCAGAACAATGGAAAAATCCTGATTCATCACAGGTTATCCCAAGTCGTTCAGCCAGTGCCGGTGCATCTCCTGTAGGTCTTATTCCAACCGATAAAACAACTAAATCAGCGTTAATTTTTAAAACCTCTTGTGTTTCACTATTTTCAACCTGAACCATTATTGTCCCGTCCATGGCATAGATATCCCCAGGCATTCCTCTGATGAACTCAACACCAAGATCTTCTGCACGTTCATAATATTCCTCGTATCCCTTGCCATATGCTCTGATATCCATGTAAAGAATGGTGACACTGGTATCAGGGTTTTTCTCTTTTATCAGCATGGCATTTTTTATAGCATACATGCAACAGACTGCTGAACAGGAGGAACAACCAAGTGGTATATCCCGTGAACCAACACACTGGATAAAAACAATCTCCTTTGGAATTCGACCGTCAGATATTCGCTTTATCATTCCCCCAGTCGGTCCACTTGCATTGATTAATCTCTCTAACTCCAGGCTGGTAATTATGTCAGGTATTGAAAGATATTTATAAGGAGTTTTCTTTCGTGCATCAAAGACATCATATCCGGTTGCAAGAACAATTGTTCCGGCTTTTATGACGAATTTTTCTTCAGAATCTTCATCATCCCTTAGTACTGCCTGTTTACCACAGATATCATAACAAAGACCACAATCGATGCAATGTTCCCTGTCACGGATAACCAGGTTTGGAACAACCTGAGGATGAGCCTTATAGATAGCTTTTCTTACACCAACCCCTGCATCAAACCTGTTATAAACCTCAACCGGGCAGACTTCGACGCAATCACCACAGCCGGTGCATTCAGATGCTCTGATATACCTGGGGTGACGGGTAACATGAACTGAAAAATTTCCAGCTTCACCATCCACTCTGGTAACCTCCGTGCATGTGTGAAGTGTGATATTTGGATGCCTCTCAACTTCTACCATCTTTGGGCTTAAAATACACATGGAACAGTCATTGGTGGGAAAAGTCTTGTCCAGCATCGCCATATGACCACCAATAGTCGGTTCCCGTTCGATTAATGAGACATGAATACCATGATTTGCAATATCTAAGGCAGCAGTAATTCCTGCAATACCTCCACCGATAACAACCGCTTCATTCATGGGCATGAATCCGTGCAAGTTTCACATATTCAAATGCATTTATTTTGATTTTTTCAATTTCTTCTTCAGAAATGACCCTTGTTACCTTTCCTGGCAGACCAAGAACCAAAGATCCTGGAGGGATTACCTTTCCTTCTGTAACTACGGCACCGGCACCAATGATGGTATTATCTCCAATGACTGCGCCATTAAGCACTATGGCTCCCATACCTACCAGAACTGTATTGCCAATGGTGCATCCATGCAGGATTGCCCCATGACCAACAGACACATCATCTCCAAGGGTAACCGGATGTCCTGTTGATGTATGAACAACACAATTATCCTGGATATTTGACCTGTTACCGATGGTAATCCTTTCCTTATCTGCACGGATAACAGCTCCGTACCAGACACTTATCTCCTGACCGGTTTTTATGTCACCAAGTATGGTAGAGCCAGGTGCAATAAAAGCAGCATTTGGGATATTATGATGGATCTGCATAAGACGTTCACAGGTTACGGCATATTAACCAGGCCATGAGTCGGACTGGTTCTCTCATACGTTTAGACTCAGATAGTATAATAATATCAGTAATATGCAGACAATTATTCATCTTTCTTTTTCACTGAATCATGAAGGAGAACAAGTATCAGGTTTTTTCCAGCTTACCAAAAAAACAGATCTCAATAGATTTTATAAAATCTCATGAAACAGTACTTCTATGAAAATTATGGTGGGGGGCACGTTTGATCCTCTGCATGACGGACACCGGCTTCTCATCAGACGCGCCTTTGACCTTGCAACCCGGGAAGGAACAGTAATAATCGGTCTTACCAGTGATTCATTTGCCAACAGGAAAACCCATCCGATTCATTCCTATGATGTCAGGTTCAGAGAACTTATCTCATTTATCTCGTCCATTCAACCAAAAGCAGACTGGAAAATTGAAAAACTGCATGACCAGTACGGATCTACCCTTGAAGCTGATTTTGATGCCCTGGTAGTCAGCGAGGAGACTTTTCCTGTGGGTCAGAGTATCAATCAGAAAAGGCGGGAACTTGGGAAACCATGTGTCGAAATACATATGATAAGATGCGTTCTTGCCGAAGACGGGAGGTGGATATCCAGCACCAGGATATGGCGGGGTGAGATTGATACTCATGGAAGACTGATACACAAGGATTCATAAAAAGAAGAAAAAATGATGAAGTAAAAAAAGAATAAAAAGATAATAATTGGAGAATCAGATGATGTGAGAAGGGAGATCAGATGAGATCACTGCATCACAGTAAGAACATACTGCTTTCTCCATATGCATCTCGAACCGGCTCTCTACCGGCTCATTGGTATTGGTGATACAACAGGGATTCGGGCATTTTAAAACTCCAAGCAGAACCGGAGGGATAATTACTCCTTTCTTTTCAACTACCCTGAAATCCCGGATGATATTTATGGTTGCATTTGGTGCAACAAGAGCGATCCGGTCAACTTCATTTGCCTTCAGCTCCCTTTTTTCAATCTTTACTACATCCTTCCTCTCATGAGCCTTGCTTGTAACATTAGTTGCAACACTTACACGTTCCCTGGTGCTTCCTGTAATGCCA
>JAQVIE010000154.1 GCA_028695895.1 Methanospirillum sp.
TTGCAGGTATGGCGTACGAAACAGGATCATCAGTCATCTTCTGTAGTGAAAACAGCGATAAAACAACAGGATGCATCTTGGAAAAGAGCATTGCAACCAGAATGATGGCCCTGATGCCAGGCCGCCCGTATCCAAAAGATCTCGGCATAGATCTGTTTAAAATAAAAGAGAAGAGAAGGAGACGGGAGCCATCTCTTGAATATTCAAAGGTTATCCAGGCCAGCCGGAAGCCCCGTGAGATAAATTATGATCCCATTGGCAACTACCGGATTGGTATAGAAGACGGGTGCATTGTTGCTGTGCGGAACGGGACTGCGATAAAAGGGGACGGGTGGCAGGACGTATTACACACCATCATTCAGATGGAAGGTATATCCCTGTTTGATCATGCAGGATACCTGGGAGCAGAGCTATTTAAAGCAGATCTGGCCCTCAGATTTGAAAGAAGCTTTGAACAGGACGGACCGTTCTGAGCACAATAACCATGTGTCATCAGGACCGATGAATACGATGGATTAGTATCAAAGTATGAACATCTCCGCAATACAAAAAGACGCACTTGAACTTTTGCTCGCGATGGGACGCGAGTCACACCCCCGTGAGTTCGCAGCATTACTCTCTGCAAAGTCGGGTATAATATCTGATATCAACCTGATTCCAGGCTCAATCGGGGGAAAAGCAAGTGCACAGGTTCCTTTTGACATGGTTCCTCTTGGTATGAATATCATAGGAAGCGCTCACAGCCATCCGAATGGGATAATCAGACCTTCAGATGCTGACATCAGGTTTTTTTCTGTAAGTGGCAGCAGGCATATCATTGTTGGGGACCCTTACGGACCTGATGACTGGGGCTGCTTTTCTCCTGACGGAATACCAGTCAGGCTGAAGGTGGTGCCATGACACGGGTGGTTGCAACCGGAACATTTGATATTCTTCACCCGGGTCATCTCTGGTACCTGCAGGAATCTGCAAAACTGGGTGACGAACTATTTGTAATTATCGCCCGCGATGCAAATATCCGTCACAAACCAAGGCCGGTAATACCTGAAGAACAGAGACGAATCATGGTTGAGGCTTTAAAGCCGGTTACTTATGCCATACTCGGTGATCTTGAGGATATGTTCAGGCCAATCAGGAAGATAAAACCTGATATCATCACCCTTGGATGCAACCAGCTTTTTGATCCTGAAACGCTCAGGGTTTCATTGGAAAAGCAAAACATCATCACACAGATTGTAAGGATCTCAGAATACTCAGACTCTCCGTTTACCAGCTCCCGTGGCATTGTCAGGGAGATAATACAGCGGACACTTCCTGAAGACCGGTTGAAAAAACATGAAGCCCGGGATTAAATGTGATGACATGTGATAACTCTACTTGCATACCGGGATAATTCATGTGATCCCAGAAAATGTACGATGAAAAAACTGGAACGGGCAGGGATGGTCAGAGTCTTCTCCAGGCTTTCGGCCATTCCAAGGACAAGCCTCATTCTTGATCCTACTGCAGAGCAGGCTCTTTCTCCTGCTGACCGGAAAAAAACAAAGACCATTACAGCACTTGACTGTTCATGGGAAGTCCTGGACACAGATAAAGTCCGCTCATGGAAATTTAAACGTGCTCTGCCATTTCTTCTCGCAGCAAACCCGGTGAATTTCGGAAGACCTTTTCGCCTGACCTCAGCAGAGGCCATGGCAGCAGCACTCGTCATCCTTGGAGAAAGTCAGCAGGCAGATGATATATTATCAAAAATAGGTTGGGGAATAAGGTTTTTGCAACTAAATGAAGAACCTTTGTCGGCTTATGCACAGGCAAAAAACAGTCAGGAGGTCATAGCTATTCAGGGCGAATTTTTCTGACAGAATTTTTAATATCAGCCCCTGAGTCGTCAGTAGTCTGGTTTGCAAAAAAAACACTTCAAAAGGGTGGAACAACGAATGAATGCCTAACAATGTTTTGAACAGGTATCAAAACAGGCAGCAGGGTAAAATTTCAGATGTCAAAACCAAGTTTGTTTGGTGCAGGCACAACCTGTGGACCGTTAAATTCAGGATTTCCATACAGGTACTCAACAATAAGTTCAGCAAACCGTTTTGCATCTCCAGGCTCACGGGCGGTTACAAGCCTGTCAAGAAAAACACATGGCTTATTCTCAAATTTTACATCCATCTTCAGCATTTCCCTGATGGAACTTCCAGATATAACTGTTGCAGGACGTTTTTTCAAAATACCTGCCCTCGCCATGACAACCGGACCTGTGCTTATAGCACCGATGACCTTGCGGTGAATCCTGAATATCTTCACCAGTTCAAGAAGATCCTGACAGTTCCAGAAATGAGCCTGGGCACCATGGCCGCCCAGTATGGTCAGGGCATCAAACTCATCTTCACGGGTAAGGATTACATCTTCAAAGCTCAGGGGAACGTATACCCTGCCACCAAATGTTCCTTTTGCCTGTCCTCTTTCACGGGAGGCAAATTCATAAGGGATCTTGTTTTGGTCAAAAACTGCCATGACCTGTGCCAGTTCCTTGTCATGGTACTGGGCCGGTGGTACCGCAATCAGTATTTTCATAAAAATTTTTATGAGCCGGAACCTGCTGTTCCGCCACTCAGGTAATCAGCCATTCCCTCGGTTATAAAACCTAATTCACCAAGACCAAAAGTACCTTTTTCTACTTCACCAAATTTGGGGAAGACAGGAAGGGTGCTGTTGGTATAATCCGGTATGATATCATCAAAGTATCCAATGGCTTTTTGAGCCTGTTCATAATACTTTTTGGATTCCTCGTAATTTTTCTCACCATTTGAGACAGATGAGACAAAGGTCCGGTCATCGATATAAGATTGATAATAGTCCCTTGCCTGTGATATCAGGTAGAAGAATGCATCAACATAATTCGCCTTTGAATAAAAATCATCTGCAACATTCATACCAACAAGATCCATGAAAGTGCTGTCTGCCCATACCAACCCTTCTCCTGTCAGGAACCTGTGTCCTGGTGACATTTCAGTCTTGTCATTATAGGGATCATTATCAGGCTGGTCTGCTGTGTCCACATAATCTTCAAACCAATGGATAGTAATGGTTTTAAACCTCGCAGTCTGGTCTTCGGCAGATGAATCAGAGACTTTTTGTGTCATTGGGATTGGTATATCCAGCCCTTCGAGAGTTTCACCCTGCTGTTCTGTTTTTTCTTCAGGCATCGGGGTTGATGCCGGTGGAAGGGTGTACATGGTCATATCAGGGAACTTATCTTTTATCATGTTCCAGAACTCGGCAGATACCTGACTGTACTGATCAGCGACAATATAATATTCAGAACCATCGGTTGTTTTTGAAACTGATTTTAAATATGCATGGTAATCTGAATAGGTGTTCCCAGCCATTGACGTATAATAAAGATATGCAACAATATTATTTGCAACCGGGAAGAAGTCAGGACTTACATTCTCCATGATAAGCCTGTAATAGACATCAGTCACATCACTCAGTTTTGTCCCGGTCGGAACTGATGAGTTAGAAATTTTTCCAATAATCTTTCCAGCTTCACTCATGAAAGCTTCATCATTATACGGTTTCACGTCCGATGAAGCCTTCATGCTCAGGGGCATCAGTTCAAAACCAGGTGCGAATCCGGCACTGCCGATTGATACACAAAGCACCAGTGCAGCGATGCCGGTCAGTATAAGATATACGCTGCGGTTCATACACTCAGTCATCATGTAGGCAACTCAAAAAGGTTTTCTATTGTGATATAAAAAGAATCAGTTCTGAATAATTTGTCGGATAACTGATATAGGTAATCCAGTCAAATCATCAGGCATGCGAGGTAAGCGTTTAAGTGGCTGATGAAAAACAGGTCGAGGCAATAATGGGCGGGGTGGCATCATGGAACAAATGGAAAGAGGAGAATCCCAGAAAACGACCGGATCTAAGGGGGGCTCATCTTACAGGTCTCTCGCTTGAAGGGATCAACCTGAATGGAGCCAGGTTATCTGAAACTGATTTTGAATTTTGTAACCTTAAAAAGGCGAACTTTGCCGGTGCAGATATGACAAGGGCAAACCTTTCGAATACTGACCTCACCGATGCAATTTTCCTAAATACAAACCTGCAGGGTGCAAGGCTCACCGGTGCAACAGTCACAAGGGCAAATTTTAAGGGAGCAAATGTTGCAGGGGCAGATCTCAGGCAGATAAAGCGCGG
>JAQVIE010000155.1 GCA_028695895.1 Methanospirillum sp.
CTTGCCAATGACATGAACTGGGAAGCTGTAGAACTTAATGCAAGTGACCAGCGGACTAAGGCAGTTATTGAAAAAGTGGCAGGGGGAAGCGCAAGTACAGGTTCTCTGACAGGTGCTGTAAGAAAACTTGTCATCCTTGATGAATCTGACAATCTTCAGGGAAATGCAGACAGGGGAGGAGCACGGGCAATCGTTGATGTTATCAAACAAGCCCAACAACCACTAATTCTCATTGCCAATGATCTTTACGGTCTTGACAGTGCTATTCGAAATCTCTGCACAAAAATCCAATTTAGAGCTTTACCAGCAAAATCGCTTGTTCCCAGGCTTAAGGAAATATGTACCAGGGAGCAGCGGACTTGTTCAATCCAGGCTATTACTGATATTGCTGAACAGGCGAATGGTGACGTCAGATCAGCCATTACCATGTTATATGCCTCTGCCATTGGAAAAGATACAGTAGGTGAAGATGACGTATCCATCTCAGCGAAAGATAGTCGCGCCAGCATATTTGATCTTGTTGCAGCAACGCTGGGGTACAGGCAGGTCTCCTCCCTTCTGGATATCAGTATGTCAGTTGATGAAACACCTGATACTATACTACAATGGATTGAAGAAAATCTGGGTGTTCTTCCTGACTGGAAAAAGACAGCTAAAGCCTATGCTGCATTATCACGTGCAGATATGTACCTTGGATATACTTTTCTCAATCAATATTATACATTATGGCGATATGCAACTGCCATCATGTTATACGGGGTCCATGATGTGATGAAAGGCCGTACATCCGGTTATGCAAAAATCATGCCTCCATCACGCTGGAGACTGATGTCAGGGGCAAAAAAGCAGAAAAATATGCGTGAACGAATATTAACTGAATTTGGCACATCTATGCACATGTCTTCAGCGTCAGTTCGTAATTTATATCTCTGTCCGGTTTCTCTTCTTGCAAAGGAATTTCCTGATAAATTTGCAAGAAAATTCTCTTTAGATGCTGAATCTCTTAACTATCTTATTGACGATCCTGTAACTTCTAAATCGATTGTTAAATCCATCGAAAACGAGAAGAAACTGATTGAAAAAGAGTTAAAAAAGAAGAAAAGAATGGAAGAAACAATAGTAAAAAAATCTAAAATAGTAAAAAAAGAAATGATGCAAGGTTCACAGGAAAATTCTTCTATTGAGTCTTTCACAGTTCAGGACAAAACAAGCTCAATAAAAAAGAAAGAACAGGATGAACCTATGGAAAAAGATAAAAAATCTTCTCAATCAACACTTTTCAGCTTTTAACATACATATGGAGAGGGACCTCACATCCAGGTAAGGGAGCAGGCTTATTTGTTCCTTCAAATCCTAAATGATAAACAATAAGATCTGCATTTACACTTTTTGCAAGTTCTATAAGAGGTTGTATCATTTCTTCAATCGGTCTTATTGCATAGATACAATCACAGCCTTCATAGAGACATAATTGAGGATTGAACACATCGTCCTGTTCATAAGGGATAATTGACCCTGGTGGTGGATCAATTATATCCACACAACGGATTAGTAACCCGGCCCTGAATAAAAGAGAAGCAGCATGAAGATTTGTCCCGGCACCTGCTTCTATTACTGAGCGGTACCTTCCGGCTATGAACCTGGCAACTGTCATCTCAATATGTTTATACCCCCCCATTACCCAGTTTATTGGAGATGAATATCCTTATTTTTTGGGATCGTGGAGCACCAGGTGGTCTGGAGGTGCCAGTTACCCGGATCATTTCTCAAATTCTGGATATTCCAGCAGAGGTATGTGAAAGTCCTATCTTATATAACGGGTTTGAAAGGGGGCGGGACCAGTTTAATGCAAGTGCGATACTATCCTGTCTTGATGTCTTTTCCCGCCGGAATGAAGAAAAAAGTTTCATATTATTGGTAACAGGTGATGATATCTTCAGACCAGGCAACAGGTATGTTTTTGGTTTATCCCGTCCAGCTACCAGAACTGCCGTTATTTCATCAGCCCGCCTGGGAAATGAATACTGGGGTCTTCCACCAGATGAAATGATGCTCATTGATCGTTTATCCAGGGAAGGCGCTCATGAAATTGGACATCTTTTACATCTTGATCATTGTGATAATATATCATGTATAATGGCAAATCCATTAACTCTTGATGATTTGGATAAAAAGAAATCAATGTTATGCTCCTCATGCCAAAGCAAAATTGTTAGAAATCCGATTTCAGTTATCTTATAAATAGCCTATGCAAAACCATTTATAATTTTTTTAATATCAGAAAGGAAAAGTAATATTAATTTAAATTATGTCCGGAGACAATTTTTCTGGATGTTTTTTTTTCCTAAAATTAGGATTATTATAATCCATTATATAAAAAATATTTATCGTTTAGATCTTTGGTCTCTTTTTCAGCGCTTCTACAAGCAGATCAATAGTTGATTCTACATCTTTTAAATCAACTACTTCCACAGGGGAATGTATGTATCTTGAAGGAACAGATAAGGGGATGCTGGGGATACCATCACGAACAAGGTTAATAATTGAGGCATCAGTATTTCCTCCATCACCCACTTCAAGCTGGTACGGGATCTTCATTTTGTCACCAGCAGAACGCAGCCATGAAACCAGACGGGTGTCAGACAATAATCCTCTTCCTGATGCGCTTGCCAATACAAGAACTGGCCCTTTTCCCATCTCAACCGATGCTTCTTTCTTTGTAACCCCGGGATGATCTCCAGGGATTGTTACATCTGTAGCAATCGCAATGTCCGGGTGTAATGCATATGCACTGACCTTTGCTCCTTTAAGACCTACTTCTTCCTGAACAGTGAATACAGCATAAACCGTCATGGAAGTTTTCATCTTCTTAAGTGTTTCAATCAGTACGAGGACACCCACCCTGTTATCAAGTGCTTTTCCTGTCACCCGGTTATTTGCCAGTTGGATTAATTCTTGTTCAATTGTTACCGGAGTACCTATCTCAATTCCAAGTTCTGCTACCTCTTCTGCCGTTGTTGCCCCTACATCGATAAAGAGATCTTCCATTTTTATCTCTTTTTTTCTATCTTCAGGAGTCATCACATGAGGAGGTTTTGATCCGATTACACCAGATACCTGGCCTTTTGTTCCATGAAGAACAACGCGCTGGGTATGAAGAGTGGGATTAAACCATCCTCCAATACCAACGAATTTAATAAATCCTTTTTCATCGATATACTGAACCATGAGCCCGATTTCATCCATATGGGATGCAATCATGATCGAAAGACCAGTGCCCCTCTTTATAGCGATAAGGTTTCCAAGTCTGTCTTCAGATATTTCATCGATATGCCCTTCAAGTTCTTTACGGATTATTGTCTTGATATTTCCTTCAAATCCTGAAAGTCCATGTGCATCAGATAGTTTTTTTAAAAGATCATATACCATTTCTAAACCTCTAAAACAGGTCGCATCCGTTCGACTGCAGCATTAATGTTTTCCCTTGATGTAGCATAACTGAATCGGGCATATTCTGCTCCTGAAGGTCCGAACGCATCTCCAGGAACAATAATAACGCCAGCATCCATTACTTCCTGTGTTTTTTCTCTGCCAAGCGGAACAAATGTGTAAAATGCCCCCTGAGGTTTTGGAAATCTGACACCCATATCATAAAGACCAGAAACCAGAATATCCCTGCGTACCCTGTATTCATCTTTCATCATTTTTACACAGCTTTGATCTCCGGTGTAAGCTGCAACTCCTGCATACTGACTGATTGAAGTGGCACAGGTCTGACAATACTGGTGGACTTTCAGACATTGTTCCATATACTCAGGAGGACCGGCAATAAATCCAAGGCGCCATCCGGTCATGGCATAAGTTTTACTTGCTGCATTAACAGTTATGACATCTTCACCAAAGGTCCCGGCGCTTGAATGTATGGTATCATAAATGATATGCTCATATACTTCGTCAGAAAGGATGGTTACCCCGGCATCCATAGCCGTCTCTGTTATTGAACGGATAGTCTCTTCAGACTCCACGGTTCCGGTTGGGTTATTGGGTGAATTAAGAATGAGAAGTCTTGCGCCATCCATCTTCTCATACAATGTTTCTTCGTGGATATGCAGGTCATCAGTCAATGAATAAAGTCAGGTGTTCCTCCTGCATGCCTGACACAGGATTCATATGAGACAAATCC
>JAQVIE010000156.1 GCA_028695895.1 Methanospirillum sp.
TAATTAAAAGAAGGAAAAATAATCTGATAATACAAAAACCGGATACAAGTGATATTTCAGTCCCAATTCAAGTTTCAAAACAGATCCGCGTTGTTGTGATTGGTGCTTCAACCGGAGGCCCACAGGTTATTCAGGAGATACTTAACAACATTCCACGAAAATTGTCTATGCCCCTTGTTCTTGTCCAACACATGTCCCCTGGCTTTATAGAAGGAATGGCATTATGGCTTTCAGAATCAACTGGTTTTCCTGTCCAGGTTGCAAAAGAAGGAGAAGTGGCGAAACCCGGAGTATTATACCTTGCTCAGGATGGAAAACACACTGGAATTATGCCTGACTTACATTTTTTTTCCTCTATGAGCCGGCCTGAACATAATTTGCGTCCTTCTATATCTTATCTTTTTAGAACTGCCGTAAAGAATCTGGCTCCACATATTCTTGGAATTCTTCTTTCAGGTATGGGGAAAGATGGTGCTGAGGAACTTCTTCATATCAGGCAGAACGGGGGTTATACAATTATCCAGGACAGGGAGAGTTCAATTGTATATGGGATGCCTGGAGCCGCGGAAATGTTAAATGCTGGTCAGTTTTCTCTACCTCCAAGTGGAATCGCGGCATTTTTAAATCAGTTCTCTAATGGAGGTTTGCATGACAGAATCTAAAAAAAATCGTATACTTATTGTTGAAGATAGAAAAACTAATGCAGAGGTTATTCATTTCTATCTGACTGAAGAAGGATATGAGATAAAATGGTAAAATTTACTTCTCCGAATGATGGAGGTATGAATGTCTGACAATAAAAATAATTCAATATCAATTCTAATTGCTGAAGACAGTAAAACTCAGGTGGAAATTTTACGTCATTTACTTGAAAACGCCGGGTATTCTGTAAGAATCGCTTACAATGGGCTGGAAGCACTTAAAGAAATTGAAAAGAAACAGCCTGACCTGGTCCTGACAGATGTGATAATGCCTGAGATGAATGGATATGAGCTTTGTAGGAATTTAAAAGCTCATTCGGAAACCAGGAACATTCCGGTAATTCTTGTAACTCAGCTCTTTGATCTACAGGATGTTCTTTCAGGACTTGAATGCGGGGCTGATAATTTCATCATCAAACCCTATGAGAAAGAATGCCTTCTTGACCGGATTAGAATTATACTGAGTGAAAAGGATCATTATATAGATGAACCTTCTCAATCCGGAGTTCCGGTTTTTTTTTCAGGTAAAGTACATAATATTAATTCAAACCGGCAAAAAATCCTGAACATACTTTTATCCACTTATGAAATTGCAATAACAAAAAATAACGAATTAAATGAGGCAAAAGACAGGATTGCCTTAGTTAACGATCAACTGAGTGATGCAAATTATGAGCTTATCAGGATTAATGAGGACTTAAAAAACGAAATATCAGAACGTAAAAGAGTTGAATTATCATTATCTCAGGCAAATAAGAAGATAAGTCTTTTATCTTCCATCACCAGGCATGACATGAAAAATACCATGATGGCTCTTTTATCATATAATGAACTTGCTATGATGGATTATCCTGAAAAAACATTTAAGGAGTACCTGGAACGTGAAAGTCTTCTTCTCTCACGTCTTTCTGCTCAAATTGAGTTTACCAGGCTTTATGAGGAACTCGGTGTTAAAGGTGCTGTCTGGGTTCAGATAGGTCACATGGTCCAGGAACAGATTCGAACATTTACACAGGTTACCGTCTCTATTGGGCCCGAAGTGGATAAATATGAGGTATTTGTCGATCCTTTAATTGAAAAAGTGTTTTACAATCTGTTTGATAATGCACTCCGACATGGAGAAAAAGTTACCAAAATTTACATTAACTCAAATGAAACAGAAGATTATCTCGAATTATCTATTGCAGATGATGGTGCCGGTGTTGCTGATGAAGATAAGGAAAAAGTCTTCAGGCGCGGTTATGGAAAAAATACCGGGCTTGGGCTTTTTCTGGTAAGAGAAATCTTATCCATTACTGGAATATCAATAATTGAAAATGGAAAACATGGTAATGGTGCATGTTTTGTTCTCACTGTTCCTCATACAAATTTCCGAAAACTCTCTTAATATCATAAATTAAATAATAATACCGTTTTATGAGCAAATTTAACAACAATTCTGATTTTTATGTCGACTGGTAAAGATGCAGGCTCAGTTGATATTACTGATCGTGATGCAGACTGGCACAAATTTCTTAAAACACGCTATAAAAAGGGACTGGATGAATTATCCCGTGAATATCCTCATTCCCGTTCTTTATATATAAATTACCGGGACATTGAGAGCTTTGGAAAAACAGGAATTGAACTTGCTGATGAGCTCCTTGAAAACCCCGGCAAAGTTGTGGGGGATGTAAAGGATTCCATCCGTACACATCGTCTTGTAAAAACCCGAAAAAAGGATGAACAACCTGATATTCACGTCCGTTTTATAAATCTGCCAAGAAAAATCGCAATAAGGGAGATTAGATCAGAGCATATTGGAAAATTTATCAGTTTGGAAGGAATTCTTCGAAAAACTACTGAAGTCAGGCCTCGGATTACACTTGCAGTATTTCGTTGTCCTGCCGGTCATCGCACTGTAAAAGCTCAGTCATATGGACCGTTTATTGAACCAGACGGTTGTCAGTCGGATGGGTGCACTCAGAAGAAACTGGAACTGATTCCAAGATTTTCAAAATTTGTAGACTCTCAAAAACTAAGAGTACAGGAATCGCCTGAAGGTCTTCGTGGAGGTGAACAACCTCAGACTATAGATCTTGATGTGATAGACGATATTTGTGGCATAGTTGCACCAGGAGACCGGGTTGTTGTAAATGGAATACTTCGTTCCATGCAACGAAGCTCATATGGATCAAAATCTACAATTTTTGATATCTATCTGGAATGTAATTCAATTGAAATAGCTGAAAAAGAGTTTGAAGAGGTGAATATCAGTGAAGAAGATGAAAAAGAGATAATTACCCTTTCAAAAGATACTAATATTTATCGAAAAATTTCGCATTCAATTGCACCGACTATTTACGGAGTCGACGATGTAAAAGATGCAATTGCACTTCAACTTTTTGGTGGTATTGCAAAAGAGATGCCTGACGGCAGCAGACTTAGAGGAGATATTCATGTTCTTCTGATAGGTGACCCTGGAATTGCCAAGTCTCAGATGCTAAGATATGTTGTCCGTCTCTCTCCACGGGC
Source organism: Methanospirillum sp. (assembly GCA_028695895.1). GTDB lineage: Archaea > Halobacteriota > Methanomicrobia > Methanomicrobiales > Methanospirillaceae > Methanospirillum. Next base: position 3,216 of record JAQVIE010000156.1, read on the forward strand.
TATCTATACTTCCGGACAATCCACAACATCTGCAGGTCTTACTGCCACTGCTGTGAAGGATGAATTTGGAGATGGCCGGTGGACTCTTGAGGCAGGAGCACTGGTGCTTGCTGATATGGGTGTTGCCTGTGTGGATGAGATGGACAAGATGGAAAAACATGATAGAAGTGCCCTTCATGAAGCAATGGAGCAACAATCTATCTCGGTTGCAAAAGCTGGAATTACTGCAACTTTAAAATCCAGATGTGCCCTTCTTGGTGCTGCCAACCCTAAATATGGGAGGTTTGATGATTTTGTTCCCATTGGAGATCAGATCAATATGCCTCCGTCACTCCTTTCACGTTTTGATCTACTCTTTGTTCTTGCTGATAAACCTGAGCATGAACGTGATCTTGCAATTGCAGAACATATAATAAAAGCGCATAGTGTTGGAGAATTAATTGCCCAGCATAACCGTGAACCAGTCCCCGGAGTAGATGAGGAATACATAACCGAACAATTAAAGCCCGTAACTCCGGAAATTGATCCGGCGTTGTTTCGTAAATACGTTGCCTATGCTAAACGTACATGTTTTCCACGACTTTCCGATGATGCAAGAGATGCATTGATAGCATATTACATGAAACTTCGTGACCTTGCTGATGCAAATAAACCTGTACCGGTGACAGCAAGGCAACTTGAAGCAATAGTCCGTCTTGCTGAAGCTTCAGCGCGAATAAGACTTTCCCAGGTAATTGAAAAAAGTGATGCAGACCGGGTTATTACTATCATCGATACCTGTCTACGGCAGGTTGCATATGATCCATCAAGCGGGACATTTGATATAGATCTTCTTGCAACTGGCGTTTCAAAGAGTAAACGTGATCTAATAAGAACTATAAAGCAGGTGATAAGGGATATTGCTGATGAAAATGGACGTGCTCATAAACCT
>JAQVIE010000157.1 GCA_028695895.1 Methanospirillum sp.
TCCGATCTTATTCTGGCATGGGTCTTGATGAGCATTCTTGCAATTCCGATGGCTCTGAGTATGGGATTTCTCTCGGTCCGGTTCCCTCATGCCGGAGGGGTATCATATTATGTGACCAGGGCATGGAATGCTGATATTGGCATGCTTGTCGGCTGGTTTTTTTTATTATCAGCCATCATGGCTGTCCCGGTCATCGCACTTACCGGTGCCGGATATGCTGCAATGGCCTTTGGTCTTGGTGAAACAGGCAGAATGATAATTACCGGAATTATCATTTTCACTGCGGTAGGAACAAATTTTTTTGGGATGAGACTGACCGGTGGGGTCCAGATGGTTGTTGTTACTGCCACCATTGCCATCCTCATAGGTGCCGTTGCAGGAAGTATTCATGCCATCGACCCTGTAAACTTCGTTCCATTCATGCCTCATGGATGGACAAGTGTTGGTCATGCTGCAACTCTTATCTTCTGGTGTTTTCTCGGATGGGAGGCAATATCTCATCTCACAGAAGAGTTTGAAGACCCGGGCAGGGATGTGGTCAGAGGCACCATCATCGCTTCAGTTATTATCAGCATTCTCTACCTTGCAACAGCATGTGCTGTCATTGGAACAGGGAGTTATGGGCCAGGAGTGTCTGAAGTCTCCCTGATCCACCTGATCCACTTGTCTTTTGGAATGCCCGGTGTAATAATTGCAGGAATAATTACATTGTTTATAACAACTGCTCCTGCCATTGCATACACTGGTGCTGCAGGAAGACTTGCTTATGCCATATCCAGGGCCGGCTATGCACCCAGACAATTTTCTCTCCTCCATTCCATTCACCAGACGCCAGTAGGAGGTCTTGTTTTCCTTTTTTTTTGTTTCTGTCTTATCCTTGGCATCTACTTATCAGGAATAATCTCAATTGATGTTCTCATTCAGATACCGAATGCGACTTTTATACTAACTTATTCTGCCGGATGTGCTGCCGGTCTTATACTTATGAAGGACAGCCGTGCAGGCATGATAGTTAGTGCAATATCTCTTCTTCTTACACTGGTAATTTTCTGCTTTACCGGATGGGCTATGATCTGGCCGATTATTTTGGTAATAATCTGGGTGATATACCTGAAATCAAGGTGTCAGCCCAGTTCTGTTTAAACATTTTTATGAGAGAGAATTCTGATTAATATATTTTTTCAGACACAAATGTATAAATATGTTCATTGATAAACTAAAGTATACATGATGACCAAGATAATTCTTGATGAAAATGAAATACCAAAAAAATGGTATAATATTCAGGCAGATTTAAAAACCTCCATTGATCCTCCAAGACATCCACAGACCAAAGAACCGCTCATTCCCTCCGATCTGGAACAAATCTTTCCCAAAGGACTTATTAAGCAGGAGATGTCCCAGGACAGATACATCGATATTCCAGAAGAGGTCCGTGATATCTATACTCTATGGAGGCCTTCTCCACTCTTTCGGGCACACAGACTTGAAAAATTTCTGAAAACTCCGGCAAAAATCTATTATAAGTATGAAGGAGTAAGCCCTCCTGGATCTCACAAATCCAATACTGCCATTGCCCAGGCATATTATAACATGAAAGAAGGGATCGAGAGGATAGCAACAGAGACTGGTGCAGGTCAGTGGGGATCATCCCTGGCATTTGCAACCCAGCTATTTGGAATGGAATGTAAAGTCTACATGGTCAGAGGAAGTTATGACCAGAAACCATACAGAAAGATGATGATGCAGACCTGGGGGGCAACCTGTGTTGCTTCTCCTTCACCAGACACCAATTCAGGCCGGACAATTCTTGCCAAAGATCCTGATACACCTGGAAGCCTTGGAATTGCCATATCTGAAGCGGTTGAAGATGCTGCAACACATGACAACACCAACTACTCGCTTGGAAGTGTCCTAAATCATGTCTGTCTGCACCAGACGATAATTGGACAGGAGGCAAAAAAACAGCTGGATATGGTAGAAGAGAAAGCAGATGTCGTGATTGCATCAGCCGGAGGTGGATCTAACCTTGCAGGACTTTGTTTTCCGTTTGTGAAGGACAAAACAGATGGAAAGAATCCGGACGTGGAAATCCTCGCAGTAGAACCGGCTGCATGTCCTTCTCTAACCAGAGGTATGTATGCATATGACTTTGGAGATGTAGCAGGACTCACACCACTTCTGAAGATGTTTACCCTTGGTCACGGTTTTATCCCGCCATCCATTCATGCAGGAGGTCTCAGGTACCATGGAATGGCACCGCTGGTATCACGGCTTCATGCTGACAAGTTGATTGATTCAACGTCTGTCTATCAGAATGAAGTGTTTGATGCCGCAGTTATGTTTGCACGTGCAGAAGGTATCATTCCTGCTCCGGAATCCGCTCATGCTATCAGGGTGGTAATAAATAAAGCACTTGAGTGTAAAAAGACAGGTGAGTCAAAAACCATTCTATTTAACAATAGCGGCCATGGTCACTTTGATCTTTCAAGTTATGAGGGTTATTTCGCAGGATCCCTCGTTGATTATGAATATCCAGCAGATCTGATTGCAGAATCCCTTAAAAAACTTCCCACCATTTCATGATTCATATCGGGTTTGTCGTTAACCCTTGTGCAGGAATGGGGGGAGCGGTAGGCCTGAAAGGAACAGACGGGTGTGTAAAAGAAGCTATTGAAAGGGGTGCAGTCAGAGAGTCTCCCGCAAAAGCCATCCGGTTCTTATCTGGGATAACAAGGAAAGATCTCCACTTTTTTACTGCTGGGGGAGAGATGGGAGAAGAAGAACTTTTATCTGCCGGTTTCTCATACACCTGCCTGTATTACCCTGAATCTTTCCATTCTGACAGAGATTTCATCACAACTGCTGATGATACCATCAGAGCATGCAGGGAATTTATAAGGAAAGGTTGTGACCTTATCATCTTTTGCGGTGGAGATGGCACCGCACGTGACGTGTACTCATGCACCGGGGCAGATACACTCATCCTTGGTATTCCCACCGGCGTTAAGATCTATTCAGGAGTGTTTGCAACAACACCGGAAACCGCTGCCCGCCTGCTTTCGTCATGGGATGGTATTTCCAGTACAGACGGAGAGGTCATTGATGTGGATGAAGAAGAATACCGGAAAGGAAATCTGGATACCCGCATTTTTGGTTTTGCAAAAATTCCCTCTTCCATAATTAACTGCCAGTCCTCAAAGCAGGTATCCTTCGGCGATGATAAAAGAACAACTGAAGAGATTGCATTGTTTATTACTGAAATCATGCGGGATGATACCCTGTACCTTCTTGGAGCAGGAACAACTACTGGTGCAATAGCAGCAAGACTTGGAATCTCCCACACTATCCTTGGAGTGGATGCAATATTTCAAGGTGAAATCGTAGGAAATGATCTGAATGAAGAACAAATTTTAAGTCTGCTTGATAATTATGATAAGGTAAAAATTATCTTAAGTCCGATAGGTGCACAAGGTTTTATCCTTGGAAGAGGAAACCAGCAGATAAGTCAAAAGGTCCTTAAGAAAACCGGGACAGATGCATTAATTGTTGTTGCAACTGAGTCAAAACTGAAAAACACAAATACTCTTTACATTGATACAGGAAGCCCTAAAATGAACAAAGTATTTGGAAGTACCATCCAGGTAATATGTGGTTACCGGATGGCAATCAGGGCAAAGCTGAATCAATAATTATTTTGTTAATATTTTTGCCAGGCGAACGATATTTTGTTCTGGTTTTTGTCTGCCAACGATTACCTTATCAAAAGGTGTCAGGGCAATACTCCTTCTCAACTCCCCAACCATCACCCCTGCATGCCCTTTTGTATAGGCATATACAGCACTTACTCCAAGCTTTGCTGCCAGAACACGATCCCTGGCTGTCGGACTGCCACCCCTTTGGATATGACCAAGAATTACAACCCGCGATTCTATTGATGTCTTGTTATAAACCTCTTCTGCGATAGAAAAACTGTAGCCAGGCCTCTCCCCTTCTGCAACAACATCTATGGCATAACGTTTACCCGCTGAAAAAGCACTGGTAATCTGGGTGCATAAATTTATTATGGCATTCTTATCTCCTGGCAGTACCAGGTATTCAGCTCCACCGGCAATACCACTCTCAATTGCGATTAGATCTGAAGATCTTCCCATAACCTCAACAA
>JAQVIE010000158.1 GCA_028695895.1 Methanospirillum sp.
GTTTTTTCATCTGATTTTCGTGCAAGTGAGACCATGTCTGCACCGTGAGCAAACATCTCCTTTGCCTTTTCAAATGTGTTAATTCCATTATTGGCAATAATGAAAATCAGAGATGCGTAACGGATTTTTTTAAGGTAAGAATGGCCAAAATCCATTAGATCAATATGAAGGATATCAGCACCGGCTTTCCAGAGCCGGCGCGACAGGTCGACATCATCTTCTGCAACACCTGCGCGGATTTTTACCGATACCAAAACGCCTGCAATTTTTAAGGCCTGTACATAAGCAATCAGAATTTCCGGATTATGAAGGAGGAATTCACCACTTCTGGCATCAATCATCGGTTGCTGTCTGCAATGAGCATCAATCTCATAGATGACAGAATTGCCAAGTTCTTGTGTAAGCGCGACAAGTGAACCAGCCTCAGATACACGCAGATTTATAACAGGGACTACCCCGCCTGCCTTGATAAGCGCAACCTGGCCTTTCAAATCTTCAACAATGTTTCTTGGAAGAAATTCTTTCCTTCCCTGGTTTGAAAGCGTACGAGCAGCCTGGATTGTAGGTTTATCTATTGCATATCCGCCAATTACTCCAAGGCCAATATGACCCGCTACATTACGAATATATGCACCGTCTGTAATGCCTGCCATACAGGCTACGGCTATTGGGGACTTTACCGGCATATCACCGATAAAAATATCGAAATCAGTTTCCATTATAACCCTTGACCATAACCATCGATCTTTATTAGGTATAAGGTTCTCTGATTGCTCCTTTACTTTTTATCTGTCAACTATTTTTGATAAACTATTTCCAGGTTACCTTTGTGATAAACATTTTTATAGAACATAACATTTGATAACTATTTTATGAAGTGCAGTAATACCTACTGAGAATGAAAAAAACAGGAATCCTTCTTGTAGGACATGGAAGTAAAAAAGAGTATAATAAGAACCTGATTACGAAAACCGCAGAAATCATTGCAGAGAAGAATCCCAATTACCTTGTCAGATATGGGTTCATGGAATTTAATGAGCCGACTATCCGCGAATCTCTTGATATGTTTAAAAAGGATGATATAGACAGTATTGCGGTAGTTCCCCTGTTTCTTGCAAGGGGAGTTCATATAGACGAAGACATTCCAGGTATTCTCGGCCTGGCTTCAGGACAGAAAAGAGGTCTTTTCCCTCTTGCAGATAAAGAAGTACCACTGGTATACGCAGATCCGATTGGACCAAATCCGCTTCTGGCAGATCTTATGATGGAGAATGCCAAGGTGGCTCTTGATCAGATCTGATGCGAATTCTCGTTCTTGATTCAATTCATGGAGGAAAGGTGATAGCAGATCACCTCTCCGCCCATGGTCATGAGACTGATTTAATTGATGTTTACCGCCATGCCGAGGGTATTTCTTCAAAAATGGCGAAATCACGGACATACGATCTTATTACTGCACCTGTTCATCTTGACCCTGATTTCACACTATTACGAGAGATCAAAGTTCCGGTAATTTCACATCATGCGATTGTAAGATGGCTGCTAAATAACATCATCTCAGACCCGGTTATAGAAATAACCGGAAAACAAGGAAAGACAACTACAGCAGCAGCTCTTGCATACCTGATGACCGGGCCCGGACTGTTGCATTCATCAGCAGGGGTTGTCAGATACCAGTCAGGGGAAGTTCTTGGGAAATACTCCATCACACCTGCCTCCCTTCTTACCCTGTCAAAAGAATACCTCACCGAAGGGTGGCTTATCTCTGAAGTATCTCTCGGCTTTTGTGGGATCGGGACACTGGGAATTTTAACATCTTTCCTGGATTATCCAATTGCAAATGGAAAGAAAAGTGCTCTTGTAATGAAAACTGAACAGGCTCATCTTGTAAAAACAGTCCTGGTTCCTCCAGGGGAAAAACTCACCCATGATGGATGTATAGATGTATCTGACCTGGTTCTGGTCTCAGGAAAGACGGCATGCTACCAGTATGGTGAAATCTCCGGTACATTCACAAATCCGCTTCTCCTTCTCCCAGGTTATAAAACCCCACTCATGCTGGCTGCCGGTGCTGCTCTGCTTCTTGGTATCGACCCGGCAGGGCTATCAGGATTTTCAGCTCTTCCAGGCAGAATGGAGGTATCAGGTGAATCAGGGTATACCATTGTTGATAATTCAAACAGCGGAACATGCCTTCACACAACGCTTGATGCATTCAGGTATGGTAAAAAGATCACCGGTGATAAGTCTGTAACCTTAATAATCGGACAGGAATCAGCATCGGTGTGTGAAAATTTCAGCACTCAGGAGATTATTTCTTCAATCTCCGGTATTAACCCTCAAGATGTTATCCTGATTACTGGTGATGAACGGATTATGAAGGAAGAGATCATACAGTACTGCAAAGATGCAGGTATCTCCTCAATTCTGGCTTTTTCATCATCGGAAGGAATTCAAAAAGCAAAAAATCTAAAAAAGCCCCTGATTTTACTTTCTGTTAAACGGTGGAAATAATGAAATATGTACAACCCCGCCCCAGCTCAATAGTAGCTGCCCTTTATACTGCCCGTGACCTGGAGGTAGATGTAGCAGTTTTACATGGCCCTTCAGGATGCTCATTTAAGCATGCCCGTCTTCTTGAAGAGGACGGTATGCGTGTTCTGACAACATCTCTTGCCGAGAATGATTTTGTCTTTGGCGGACAGTCAAGACTTGAAGAAGTCATCTTATATGCAGAAAAGAACTTTTCTCCAAAGAGGATGGCTGTCATGGGTACCTGCGTCTCGATGATAATAGGAGAAGATCTACAGGCTGCCATTGACAACTCTGGTATTGGCACAGAGACGATTGCTGTTGATATTCATGCAGGATTTACCGAGAATATCGACGGAGTGCTTGCAACATTAAGACCTGCAGCAGAGATGGGATGGATATCTTCAGATGAGCTTGCAAGACAGCAAGAATTATTGAAAGCTGCCAACCTGGTTGAGCGTTTAAGAGGCGCTGCTATGAAGGAATATATTGAACCTTCAAGAGGCGATCTCAAACACAAAGTTGCAAAAAGGCTTGTGGACCTGCTCCATGATGGGAAAAATGGCGTTGCGATAATGAATGCAAAAAAAGAGACTGCATACATGTTCGCTGACGGACTTATTGCTCTGCATGATGTTGCACCTGATGCATCAGTATCATATTCTGCAAACCTTGAGATGCGTGGACTCCCGAAGGTAAAAAGGGATGCAGAGAGGATTATTGCAGGTCTTGATGCAGCCGGTTTAACTTATACAAAACAGGGGGCACTTGATGAATATGGTGCAAACGGAGATATGCTTGGACAATGGATACAAGAACAAAATCCTGACTTTGCATTCATAACTGGTGTACCTCATGCAATACCACGTGAATATACCGATGGAATTGAATGTTTTTCTGTAACTAATGGTCCACGCCAGGTTGCTCCTCTCAAGGATCTGGGACATAAACATGTAGTTGTTGAGATTGACCTTCATCCTAAAACACTTGGTGTAAGATCCATAGTGGAATCTGAGTTTGGAGCAGTATTAAGGAGCTTTGCATGAAGGCATTTCTGGTATCCGGTGACAGATCAGGATCAGGAAAAACCAGCATTACACTTGCAATAGCCGCAGCTCTTTCGAAGAAAAAGAATGTTCAGACCTTCAAAGTGGGTATGGATTATATCGATCCATCCTATCTTACCGGTGTGACCGGTCGTCCATGCAGGAACCTTGACTCATTTGTAATGAACAAGGACGAACTCACTGCTGTATTCGAACATGCATGCATCGGTGCTGATATTGCCATTGTTGAAGGAGTCAGAGGCCTGTATGAAGGAGCTGAGAGCATTGAGGATATCGGAAGTACTGCATCGATTGCAAAACATTTTGGACTACCTGTTATCCTTGTCATTGATGCAAAGAGTATAACCAGAAGTGCTGCAGCTCTTCTGTACGGGTTTATGAAATTTGACCCTGAAATCAGGATAGCCGGTGTAATTCTGAATAATGTCAGGGGAGAGAGACATATCAGGAAAGCTACCGAAGCAATCAGGCATTATTGTAATGTCCCTGTAATAGGAGCAATTCCCAGGGTTGAAAACCTTGATCTTACCATGAGATATCTGGGTCTT
>JAQVIE010000159.1 GCA_028695895.1 Methanospirillum sp.
CAAGGCGAATCATTGATACGGTACGAAGAGCCGGAGCAAGGGAGATCCATATGATGATAGGTTCGCCGATCATCAAAGCCCCCTGCTACCTTGGGGTTGACATGCCAACAAGGGCAGAACTAATCGGTAGTGATAAGGATGCCGAAGAGGTCAGAAAGAGCATCAATGCTACCAGTCTTCATTATATTTCCATAGAGTCCCTGGTGAATGCAATAGGCCTTCCTGCCCATGACCTCTGTCTTGGGTGCCTGACTGGATGTTATCCTATCGAGATCAGGGATGAACAGTCTGCTAACCGGTGTTTTACCATGGTTGACCGGGATGTGCAGACATCTTTATTTGAATAATTTTTTTTTCTGCGAACTATCAAGTAATCTTACTGTGATTTCTTAGAGAGTACTGTGACATATACTATCCTTGTAAGTGACGAACTCGCGGAGGAAGGCATAGAAATCCTTCGCGAACATGCCATGGTGGATGTAAACACCGGGCTTTCTGAAGATGAACTTGTTGCTACTATCGAAAATTATGACGCGCTGCTTGTCAGATCAGGCACCCAGGTGACTGAGCGGGTTATTGAGGCAGGAAAAAAACTCCAGTTTATCGGGCGTGCTGGTGCCGGGGTTGACAATATCGATATGAATGCAGCAACCCGCCATGGAGTGATTGTTGCTAATGCACCTGAAGGAAACACCCTTGCAGCAACCGAACATACCATGGCCATGATGCAGTCACTATGCAGGAATATTCCACAGGCTAATGCATCCATGCAGGCAGGAGAATGGAAGAGATCAAAGTTCATGGGCGTGGAACTGAATGATAAAACGCTTGGAATAGTCGGACTTGGACGTATCGGGCGGGAGGTTGCCAAACGTGCATCTTCATTCAATATGCATATCATCGGATATGATCCTTTCATCTCACCAGATAAAGCAGCAGAGATGGGGATTGAATCGATGTCTCTTGATGAACTTTTTACAAAGGCGGATATCATCACCGTTCACACCCCGCTTATCAAGGAAACCCGGCACATCATCAATGAAAAGACCATTGCCACGATGAAAGACGGGGTCAGGATCGTCAACTGTGCAAGAGGCGGAATCATCGATGAGGCTGCACTTGCAAAAGAAGTGAAGTCAGGAAAAATTGCAGGAGCGGCTATTGATGTGTTCGAAGAGGAACCACCAAAAAACTGCCCGCTCATTGGTATTCCAAACATAATTGTAACTCCCCATCTTGGTGCAAGTACAGTGGAAGCCCAGAAGAATGTGTCCATCTCAATCGCAAAACAGTGCCTTGAAGTTCTGGGCGGACGGGATGCCAAATATGTTGTTAATGCACCTATCATCCCATCAGAACAGCATGAGACCATTGAGCCTTATGCAACACTTGGTGAACGAATGGGCAGACTCATGATCCAGATCATCGAAGGGCGCATCCAGAAACTGGAGATAATTTATGGAGGGAAGCTGGCCACACTTGGGCAGTCAGCCAAACTCATCACCCACATGGCCATCAAGGGTCTTCTTGATCCAATCCTCAGGTTCCCGGTTAACATGGTAAATGCAGCATATATCGCAAAAGACAGGGGTATTACAGTATCAGAGACGACCACCGGGGAATCTGCGGGATATAAGAATCTCCTGACCATGAAGATTACAACTGACAGTGCAGAGCTCGTGATATCTGGTTCTGTCTTATACAAGGGAGGTGCAAGGATTGTCTCAATTGCAGGATACACCATGGACATGGTTCCTGAAGGGGCAGTGATCATCTCACGCCACCTTGACAAGCCTGGTGTAATCGGACGTGCATCCACCATCCTTGGTGAGCACAAGATTAACATCGCAGGTATGCAGGTAGGCAGGTTCCAGCCAGGCGAGGAGGCAATAATGGTCCTGAATGTGGATGCAGATGTTCCGGAAGAGGTAATGGAAGCGATCCGTGGTATGCCTGGTATCTATTCGGCAAAATTTGCCAGGATCTAAATCATTTTTTGAGATATCGGAATAAATAAATAGGATTGAATAGAACATTGTAAGGCACAACCAGGGGCTCGTGGTCTAGCTGGTTATGACGTCGCCTTGACATGGCGGAGATCCTGAGTTCGAATCTCAGCGGGCCCATTCTTTTTCCAAGAGTTTACAATAATCTCTTAGTAATTTTCCTGAAATCATTTCAATTATAAAAGTAATATCTCCGGTTTTTTATTTATTAAATAACAGACTTCATACATTTTCATATTGACATAATATTGTGAACCGGATTTATACCATCATTTTAGCAGGCGGAGTGGGCACAAGGCTCTGGCCACTTTCAAGAACCTATTACCCAAAACAGTTCCTCCAGGTAAATGGTCATTCACTTTTCCAAAACACCTATTTGAGGGCGGTTGAAAACAGCAGGCCTTCTGATATTTATATTGTAACTAATGAATTACACCATTTTCTTGTAAGAAATCAGGTTGCCGAATTAGGATACCCGGTCTCTGATGAACAGATCCTGCTTGAACCCTCTGGAAAAAACACCCTTCCTGCCATTGCATGGGGAGTTTTTGAGATTGCAAAGAAAAGTTCAGATGCAGTCATCATGGTATTTCCAAGTGACCATCTTCTCGGCAGCTCAGCCGGTAAAGAGCTTCTGGCTGCTGTTCCATTGTCTGATCAGTACCTGGTAACGTTTGGAATCGTCCCTGATAGTCCGCATACAGGATATGGGTACATCGCCCCGGGCAGCCCGCTTAAGACCGGGTTTCAGGTGCAGGAATTTAAAGAGAAACCTGATGAAGAGACCGCAAGGCAGTATGTCAGGGAAGGATATTTCTGGAACAGTGGTATGTTTCTTTTTTCTGTTCCTGTTTTTATGAACGAACTTCAGAATTATCAGCCGGATATCGCCAGGTTATTTAAGAATGGGGCCCCCTGGGAAGAACTTCCATCTGTCTCCATTGACTATGGTATCCTGGAACATTCAGGCAGGGTGGCAGTCGTCCCTCTCTCATCCAGCTGGTCTGATCTTGGAAATTTTAATGCATGGTACGAAATATCCGGCAAGGACTCATGTAGCAATTCAGGTAATTGTGCTGCCATTGATTCATATGGCAATTTTGTGACTTCAGAGGATCGGTTTACAGCTCTTATCGGGATCAGGGACACAATTGTTGTTGAGACCAGCGACGCCCTTCTTGTCTGCCAAAGGGATATGGCAGAAAAGGTCGGGGACCTTGTAAAGGATTTAAAAAAACAGGGCAACCCGATAACCGAGATTCACCGGCTTGTCTACAGGCCATGGGGTTCATACCTGGGTCTTGAGACAGGGCCGGGTTTTCAGATAAAAAGGCTGACTGTGGAACCTGGAAAACGGTTGTCTTTACAGAGGCATCATCATCGGAGCGAGCACTGGGTAGTGGTGCACGGGACTGCTGATGTTGAGCTTGATGGAAAACATCACTTTATCAGGCCTGGTGAGAGCACTTTTGTTCCTGCCGGCGTCATGCATCGTCTTGGTAACTCAGGAAAAATTCCCCTGGAAGTAATTGAAGTCCAGATTGGTGAATATCTTGAAGAAGATGATATCGAACGGACTGAAGATGACTATAAAAGAGTATGAAAATCAGTTGACCTGATCTTCTGATACTTCAATCGTTTTTCCTGTCTCTATAATCCGGTATGGTCCGGTGGTCCTGACATCATAAGGATTGTCTTTTGTGCTGTATGGCAGGGTAAAAGTTCCATTGGTGCTTTTTTGCTGCCAGGTGAAGTTTCGTCCCTGGTTGGTAATAATAGGGAGTTCAATCGTTCCTGTACCTGGCATTGTGTAACCTCTGACCCGTTCAAAGATTTTGACCTCTTTTATCTCATGGGATTCATCAGCTGCAATGGTTGTCGGGGATTCGTAAATGAGCCGGTAATGCCCAAGTGCCGGAACATCTGTTAATGGTTTGGTTAACTGTATAGAGCCAGCTACCCTGGTTTCAGAGTTTGTAACCTTTTGTACATCATCGGCGGATATTTGAGAGGTTTGTATTATAAGTCCGAAGGAGCCGCCACTCATAGGTACTTTTTCAATGTTCAGGATTGCTCCTCCCTGGCCTGGGATATATGAACCATCTGAAAGATGCAGTTTTACTGCAGTGCT
>JAQVIE010000160.1 GCA_028695895.1 Methanospirillum sp.
TACCAGATTTGCGATTATAAGGCCGGACCTTGTGGTAAACAAGGTTACATGTCAGGAGTCAGCAGTGCAGGGAGGCACCCTTATTGTCAATACCACAGTGAAAAACCAGGGAACAGCATCAGCAGGAGCATTTAAGGTGTCAGTTTATCTCTCAGCTGATGCAAGGATTACTGAACGGGACAAGGAGATTGGGTATGGAGAGGTTACCGATCTCGGACCAGGTATGCTCCGTGAAGGAACAGCAGTTGCAAATGTCCCGCCGAATCTACTCCCAGGTGATTATTACCTTGGTGTGATGGTGGATTCTGATAAGGTAATATCTGAAGAAAACGAGGCAAATAACATTTTCTTTGCAGACAAAAAAGTAAAAATTACTGCAGGAACCAAACCAACACCCGCCCCGGTTCAAAAGGAGCAAAAACTGCCAGATATCGTCATCCTGGAGGTCAATTCTGACACAGAAGGAATACCGGGCGGGGTAATGAATGTTACCACTTCAATTCGTAATGAAGGAACAGTAGATGCAGGATCCTTTATTGTGGAACTTTATCTCTCATTTGACCAGGAGCTTTCTGATGAAGATATTCTCCTTGGCATGGGTCTAATTCCGGAGCTTCCTGCCGGTACACAGTCTGATGGAAAGGCACCAACACCTATCCCTGCTGATATACCCTCTGGATTATACTATTTTGGTATCCTGGTGGATGCAGAAGATGATGTAATAGAATCTGATGAAAGTAATAATGTCAGGTTTTCCACGGTTCCAGTAAAGATAAAATAAAATTGTCCAAAAAAATAATCATTTTTTAAAAAACGAAGATTTTCATTGCAGGAAAGCTTCGATTATCGTTTATAACGAATTTCAAAGAAGATATCTTTCAGTTTTTATTCAATTCTCTTAATCAGGGTATCGATGGCTTCCTGAAAGGAACTGCTATCCGGTTTTACAATGACTACAGGAATGTCAACAATCCGCTCTATCAGGGTAGCAAGGATTGGAGCACAGATAACTCCCCCCGCCCCTTCTTTCTCTGCCCTGACTGCTGCTACGATACAGTCTTCCATGGTATTGGCAGTATATCCCTTGATCCTGATTTTTCTCCCATTCATCTCGACAGATCCTCCACCAATTTCATCAAGCAGGAACTTGGCCGCTATGATGGCTATCATGTCCTGATCATATGGCTCCAGGGCCTGAACGATAGCCCTCACAGTAGAGAGACGTGGGTCGCGTTCTCCTGAAGTGATCTTGTACAGGGTTGCAGGAGGAATTCCCGCCAGCTCTGCAAGTTCCTTAAGACTCATGTGACGACGATCAAGTGCCTCTTCAAGGGCTGATTTAAAATCTTGTCTGAAGATAGAGCGGGAGAACATACTTAAATAATATGTGGTTTCTTCTATGTGACTGTTCAGGTAATTCATTTAAATACTCATTGTTTTACCAAACAAACTGATGATCTTATGGTCATCTTTTTCTCATTTCAGGTTAATATTTGAGAGATTTATGGCCGGAAAAAATCCGATTGCAAATAAAATTCATGAACTAACAGACCGGGATCTCGCCTTTATGCATGTCTGCGGGACGCATGAGGCCGCTATTGCCCGACATGGTATCAGAAGTCTTCTCCCAAAAAACCTTAAGATTGTGATGGGGCCAGGCTGTCCTGTCTGTATCACCCCTCAGGGAGAGATAGATGCTGCTCTTGAATTAGCCGGGAAAGGTTGCATCATTGCCACTTATGGCGACCTGCTAAGAGTCCCAGGCACTAATGGTTCCCTTGAGAGTTCAGGGGCTGACGTGAGAATTGTCCAGGGAGTTCACAAAGCTGTTGAAATTGCAAAGAATACAGATAAAGAGGTGGTCTTCATATCGGTAGGGTTTGAAACAACCGCACCAACAGTTGCAGCAATGCTTCTTACATCCCCTCCGGATAATTTCTCAATTCTGAGTTGTCACCGTCTGGTCCCGCCTGCAATGGAATGGCTGTTATCCCAGGGTGAGGCTGCACTACATGGTTTTCTTCTTCCAGGCCATGTTCTGACAATAACCGGTCTTGCAGATTACCGAAAATTCCCCGTGCCCCAGGTGGTAGCCGGGTTTGAACCCGATGATATTCTTTTAGGCCTTCTCATGCTTGTGCAGCAGATAAGGGAAGGGGCAGCAAGGGTGGACAATGCATACCCCCGTGTGGTAAATGAAGATGGTAATCCAAAAGCCTTGTCTGTGATGAACATGGTCTTTGAACCCTGTGACATTGAATGGAGAGGTTTCCCTGTAATACCTGAATCCGGCTTAAAACTTCGGGAAGAGTTTTCAAAGTGGGATGCTCAAAAGAAATTTGGTATTGAGATTAAACCAACGAAAAAGCATGCTGGATGTATATGTGATAAGATCCTCAGAGGTATTGCAACTCCAGTTGAATGTAAACTTTTTAACAAGACTTGTTCGCCAAGGACACCGGTCGGCCCCTGCATGGTAAGTCATGAAGGAGCTTGCAAAATATGGCATCATTATCGTATGCACTAATTTTTCCTTGAAATACCTATTTCCTATTCAAACAACTCATATATTTTATTTGTATTATTATAATAACCCGAAAAGAATAAAAATCTGAAGATTGACAGATCTATTCAGAAACTTAAGTAATTCTTATTCCCATTTTTCGGGATTCAGGGTATTCTCATACTTATTGGTGATATATTGAATATAGAGGAAAAGTTACAAGAGCAGAAAGAGGTTTCTCCACCAGTATATCCTCTGTCAATCACCATTGAGCATGACAGCTCTGTAAGCTATGCAATGCTGCAAAACCTTGTTCCAATTATCAAACGGATTAAGGTACATAATAGTAGTGAAGAGACATATCATGATATTCATCTTGTAATTACATCAGATCCTGAATTTTTCACTTCATATGATGTCATTATCTCAAAGTTATCTCCAGACGAGACTTACACCCTTCATACCGTTCCTGTTCTGTTAAGTCACCAGTTCTTTCGAAATATCATATCTCCTGTTCAGGGATCGATTGAGGGAAGAATTACTTGTAATGATACTTTACTTGGAAAAAATTCCTATCAAATCAGGATACTGGCATATGATCATTGGAGCGGTCTTCACTGCATCCCAGAACTTTTATCTGCCTTTATCACCCCCAATGCTGATGACATTACCTCTGTCATATCAGAGGTCCAGGAAATTTTAAAGGAATGGACTGGGGACTCATCACTTACAGATTACCAGTCTAACGATATTCACCGGGTCAGGATGATGGCAGCAGCAGTCTATGCAGCCATTCAACGATATAATATCAGGTATGCTACATCTGAACCTGGGTTTGAACAGGAAGGACAGAAGATCAGGCTTGCTGATAAAATTATCAGAGAAAGAATGGGAAACTGCCTTGATCTGGCCCTTCTTTACGCAGGCTGTATTGAACGCATAGGATTACACCCACTTGTAGTTATCATGAAAGACCATGCATTCGCAGGAGTATGGTTGATAAAAGATAATTTTGGCGATGTAACCATAGAAGATCTTCTCCCTTTACGAAAAAGGACAGACCTTGATGAGATAACGGTTATAGATGTAATTAATCTTACTGCAAAACCAGAGATTTCATTTGAATATTCTGAATTAGCAGGAAAAAAATATCTTTCAGATGAATCGGGTTTTCGTTGCATTATTGATGTTAAGACATCAAGAAACGGAAAATATCACATTATTCCGATTACATTCCGGACCGATGATTCTGCAGAAATTACAGAGCCTTTTCCAAAACTACCACCAATCCGTGAAAAGGCCCCATTGTCATTAACAACATATACCAGGGGAGAATTGGGTGAATTAGAACCAAAACAATCCCAATATCCACGACTTGATGCCTGGATGAATAATCTTCTTGATCTTTCACTGAGAAATAATCTTCTGAACTTTAAAAATTCAAAAAGAGTAATCGAACTTATTATCCCTGACATAGCAAAATTTGAAGATATTATATCAGAAGGAAAAACCTTTAGAATAAAACATTTTGAACATAAAAAAGAGAGAATTCTTTCCCATTCCCTTCTTCCAAATGATC
>JAQVIE010000161.1 GCA_028695895.1 Methanospirillum sp.
CAGGTGAACAAAAATAATGATTAGATACCAGAATACCTCCATCTTTCAAACCATTACTGACCAGACGGAATATCTCATCCAGGTCATTCCTGAACTTATAGAGGAGATGGGAGATTAGAATGATATCATACTCGGGTTTATAGACCTCAGTTCTGATATCCCCCTGTCTTGCAATAATCCTTTTTTCAAGGCCATATTTTCGGATATACGAGTCAGTCAGTTCAATAACGTGGGGCTGATCCAGGATAACGGCATCCATATCAGGATTTAACTGGCAGATACCAATCGTATACAGACCATGACCCCCTCCAATGTCAAGCATTTTTTTACATTCTGTAAAACCAGGAAGATCTCCAATCCATCTGGTAAGTTCCTGTGCTTCACCCTGAATGACTCTTTGGGCCAGCATATGGAGATGATCCATGGATGGTCCCGGACCTGATGATGGCACTATACCGTCGGTACTTTGCATGGCATCAGAAAGGAGATCCCACCTGGAGCCTGGTTTTGAACTCCCAAGAATAACATCTCCCTGGTAATAGGGACTTTCTTTTATCAAAAAATCCCTGGATATCTGAGTATTTGAATACTTCTCTCCATCCACCGATAATATATTCATGGAAACCAGGGCATTTAAATAACTCCGGCTGAGCATTCCACACAGAGGAAGAGATGATACTATCTCTTCTCTGCTGGCTGCTTTGGATTTTTCAAGATAATCAAACACGCCCATCTTCAGGGCACTTGTAAGAATCATCTGTCGTTTATACCCGGTAATAATAGTATCAATCTCCTGAAATCCATCAGGAAACTGAAGAGAAGAGACAGGTATTCGACTTGTATCTGCCATTATTGACACCTTATGCGTTTACCGAGATTATTGAATTGGCCTCTTCATCAGTGAGATCATACTGATAGAACTGTTTAAAGAAGGTTTTCAACTCACTTACCATATCAATGTCTTCAAAAGTTTCAGGATAGAGTATCTTTGCAAGCCATAAGAATCCGAGCGGGCTTTCAGGAGATGGTCTGTCCCACCAGAAACCGCCTATAGGTACATTGTATACCTCACCATTCTTAATTGCTGAAAGGCCGGATAACTGTGGATTGCTTAGAATATCATCGGAAGGGTAGGTGCCATCAGTATTTCCCCTGATAATTATCACATCAGGATCCCATTCGGCTAATTTTTCCGGATTTACCTTCGCATCACCAAGATCTCTGGCAACATTGATCCCTCCGGATGTTGCAACATAAGAGACACCCCAATTGGTGTCTGTTTCAAGGTCTTTGTTAGAGGTGTAAAAAACAGTCTTTCTCTCATTTTCAGGAACAGAGTTCATGCGGTTACTTATCAGTCTCTTCTTTTCATCCCAGTAGGTGATCAATTCTTCTGCCTTCTCAGGATTATTCAGAAGTTTTCCAAATGCCCTGAATTCATTATATATAGTATCTGCAGATGCTCTCCCGGTATATGCCTGAAATACCGGAATATTATTCTCAACAATTTTTGCATTTCCTTTCGATGCTGTTACACTGTTAATGACAATATCAGGTTTCAGTTTAAGAATGGTTTCCATGTTTAGATCGTCAAAACTGCCTGCATTGGGCAGGTCTTTAAGATTTGGATACATCTTCAAAAACATGGGAAACAGGTTCATCGAAGAGATTGCAACCACAGCATCTGAATTTCCCATGATAACAATCTCCTGTGCAACTCCCCCCTGACAGGCAACAACGATTCTTTGAATGTTGGCAGGAACCGTTATCTCTGTCCCACTCATGTCAGTTAACTGTCTGGTCGCCTGGGTATCACCCAGGACCGGAAAAATACAGGTAATACCAATTAGAAGGAAGATTGTCAGAATAGTAGAATTTTGCCATATGTTCATGTAATACCACTCAGGATCTCTGTTTTCTTATCCTGATGATATGAGTTTATTTGCATGAATGATTAATTTATTGATTTTGTAAATTGTTAATGTTAAATCAATTAGTTAAACCAAAAAAGTTAATGGAATGAGATCGTTCATCTCTGTAATCTTCAGGTTTTTTGTTAAATCCTTGCTTTCACTGCTTTACAAGAGTCAACGATTTCTGCCCTGATTCATTATTTAGAAGCAATTGATTAATTTAATTATTTTTACCTGATTTGAAGTAAATCAAAAATGTTTATAAATTATTAAATAATAAGACTAATCAATTAATTTAGGGATCATAATGCCGCGAATAACACTTCATAATGAACTAATACCTTATGATGAAGCAAAGAAAATCTTATTAAAGACGTTTTCCAGCCCATTGGCTTCAAAAATTGTCCCAACCACTCATGCATCAGGTTATGTTCTTTCAAAGCCGGTCTATTCTAATCGCACAAATCCTCCGGTATTACTGAGCGGACCGGATGGGATAGCAGTAAAAAGTATTGAAACATCTGATGCAGGTCAACAAAATCCAGTCATAGTAAATGCGGTTAAGGTAAATACCGGGATGCCGATGCCAGGGGGATTTGACGCAGTAATCAGAATTGAGGATGTAACAAAGGTTGGAGACTTACAGTACCGCATTAACTCCCCGGTCATGGCATTTCAGAATACTGTGTCAGAAGGCTCTGATATTAAAAAAGGTGAAGTCATTATGGAGGCGGGACATCTCATTAATCCGTTTGATATCGGCGCTCTTCTCAGTTATGGGGTATTTGAGGTAACAGTCCGGGATATTAAGGTAGGTATGATTGCCACTGGTGATGAAGTAATCCCTTTAAGAAAAAATCCACTACCTGGTCAGATTGTTGATACTAACTCTCATATGATTGCTGCTTATCTTAAAGAAATGAGAATTACTCCGGTGTTCGGTCAGATTACTCAGGATGAACCTGCATCAATAACGGAAGAACTAAACAAAATGACCAGGAATTGTGATATGGTGCTTGTATTTGGAGGTTCATCTGCTGGATCCAAAGATTTTACAGTTGATGCAATAGAAAATGGAGGTGAACTGATCTTTCATGGGGTTGGAATGGCTCCGGGAAAACCAGTCTCACTTGGTAAGATTAATGGAAAACCAGTGTTCGGAATGCCCGGCCCTTCAATCGGCTCATTTATTGTTTTTCATGAATTGATAATTCCACTCTTGAAATCATGGGAATTGCCCATGTCCCCTGAAATATATAAAGAAGGAGAACTCACAGAGACCATTGATCCTTTTCCAGGGTTTGATCTCCATCTTATGATGCATGTTTCAGATAATAATGGAAAAACCCTGATAAAACCCGTTCCAAGGATTTTTGGTCACATGATGGGAGTCAGAGCTAATTCAATTTTCACTTGTAAAGATGGAAAAGATCAGATATTGAAGGGAAGCCGCATTGTTGTGAAAATGATTCGTTCAAACTAAAAAACTACTTTTCAATTTTTTTATCCAGGATTTAGGAATTTTTGAAAAAACCAGATTTTTTTACGCATCGATTAATGTAAAATCTATAACTTCAGAGATAAATCACAATTTTTATTTAATAGATTGAACTAACTTAATGGGTTAATCGAATGTTATTTCCTCAATGAATGGAGCATAAGAAATGAAAAAAGGCAGAATAACGGCAATTTTTTTATTGCTTATCACAATTGTCTGTATCTCCTCTGTTTCTGCAGACATATCATTATCAGAACAAAAAGTTTCAGATGCACTTGGCAGAGAACTTGCCATCCCTGCAGAAGTTACCGGAGTTTTAAGCACCGCTCCTCCAACGACGATGACCCTGTATCTTGTTGCACCTGAGCTGATGCTTGGATGGAACTCTGAACTGACTCCGCTTCAAGAAAAGTATATTCCTGAAGAATATCAGGATATTCCAGTGATTGGTGGCTGGTTTGGAAAAACTGATGGAAATTTTGAGACATTTATCGGACTTAGTCCTGATATCATCTTTGAAGGAAGGACCATCACCGGTGACCCTACTGATATAAATGCTGTAGAAGACAGGCAGTCCCAGTTTGGAAGTATTCCTCTTGTAACTGTTCATGATACCGCTAATATATCAGGATATGCAAAATCCATCACCTTTATCGGTGATAT
>JAQVIE010000162.1 GCA_028695895.1 Methanospirillum sp.
GATCTAACTCCACAGGATATTTTCGAGAATCGTATTGAAGGACAGGACTGGGCAGGAATAGATGCGGTGAAGAATGGACGAGTTTACAAGGTTCCCCTTGGTGGGTACCGGTGGGATCCACCAAACCAGGAATCACCCCTGATGTGGGAATGGTTAATGGAGATACATCATCCAGAACTCTTTGATTTCAATCTCCGGGATGATATGAAGAAGTTTTATATAACTTATTATGATTATTCCCTCAGTGATGAAGAAATAGAGGAAATTCTATTCACAAATTTAAATAACGCAATTGTTTGAAATGCCAGAAATCAACATGAGAACTCTTATGAGTTCTCCATATTTTTTTATTCTTCTTCCATTGGTAGTCTTCTTTTTCTCACTTGTGTGTGGGAGATACCCTGTTGATATTAAGAATGTAGTCGGGATTCTCATCTCACAGATTTATCCGGTAGCACCTTTCTGGCCAGAAATTGATGAACGGGTAATTATTAACCTTCGTCTCCCTCGTTTGCTAATAGGTATGCTGATTGGGGCCGGATTGGCTGTCTCCGGAGCTGCATTTCAAGGTATTTTTAAAAATCCTCTGGTTAGTCCGCATATACTCGGAGTGGCGGCAGGTGCAGGATTTGGGGGCGTATTAGCAATGTTATTGTCTCAAAGTTCCTTGTTAATATTTATTTTCGCATTCATATTTGGAAATATGGCCGTTTTGGCGTCATATCTTCTTGCAAGAAAGGACAGTGTCACACCGGTTCTTGTTCTCGTTCTTGCCGGTGTAATTATCAGTGCATTTTTTACTGCTATGATCTCTCTCTTAAAATTGTGTGCAGATCCTCAGGATCAATTGCCCGGGATTGTGTTCTGGCTCATGGGAAGTCTAATATCTGCAAATTATGAAAAATTCGGGCTCATAATTATTCCATTTCTAATTTGCATCTATATACTGTGGAGACTTCGTTGGAGAATAAATGTCCTTTCTCAAAGTGATCAGGAAGCAAGAGCCCTTGGTGTAAATGTTGAATATGATAAATGGATCATTATTCTTTGCGTCTCGGTTATAGTTGCCCTGGCAGTTTCGGTTAGTGGAATCATTGGATGGGTGGGTCTTGCAATCCCCCATATTGCGCGAATGATCGTGGGATCAAATCATCAGTTTCTGATTCCTGCATGCATCTCCCTGGGAGCTGCTTATTTTGCTTTTGTTGATACCATCGCCCGTTCGTTAACTCCTTATGAGATACCTCTGGGTATATTGACTGCAATCGTGGGTGTGGTAATTTTTGGATATCTCTTGAAAAGAAATCAAAATGGTGGTTGGAATGAATATTGAAATGAAAAATGGAATGTTTAGGTATGGTACAGGAAAAACGGTTTTTAAAAATTTAAATTTTAATGTAAATAATGGTGAAATTCTCTCAATTTTGGGTCCAAATGGTACAGGTAAAACAACTCTTTTAAAATGTCTGCTTGGAATGCATCAGATTTCCGATGGTTCTGTTATTATAAATGGATTAGAGCAGGATAAAGCAAAGAAGAACTACCATATTGGATATGTACCTCAATTACACCAGAGTGCATTTCAGTATACTGTTCTTGAAATGGTTCTCATGGGAAGAACCAGGTTTATCAGAAGATTTTCCTCCCCCTCCCATGATGATTGGAACTATGCTCACAAATCCCTTGAAAAAGTAGGGATGGAGGGATTTGCAGATAGAATTTTTTCTGATTTAAGCGGAGGGGAAAAACAGATGGTTCTCATCGCCCGTGCATTGGCATCACAGGCCGATTGTATAATTTTCGACGAACCTACTTCTGCACTTGATTACCGGAATCAGTACCATGTTCTTGATCTTATGATCTCTCTAAAAAGGGAAGAAAACCTTGCAATCATCATGACAACACATCAACCGGAACATGCAATGTACCTCTCTGATAAAGCACTTCTCATGGATCGTGATGGAAATAGTTGTTTTGGTGAATCTGATGACGTATTATCGGAGAATAATCTGAATGCTACCTATGGGATGAATATTGGTATTTTTTCTATTCCTCATAAAAACGCTCATCTTAAAGCGATTATTCCACTAGTTTCAAATTCACTTCACCGTTCGTTATCCGGAAATAATCATGGAAATGAGGTAGCTTCATGAAAAAAATTGCAATTTATGGCAAGGGAGGAATAGGAAAATCCACCGTCACAAGTTCATTATCTGCGGCATTATCTGTTCTTGGGTACCGGGTCATGCAGATAGGGTGTGATCCCAAAGCTGATTCAACAATAAATCTTACAAATGGGAAACGGGTTACTCCGATTATGAATTATTTACGGGAATTTCATACATGTTCTTCGCTTGATGAGATTAGTCTTGTAGGATATAATGGAATTGTATGTGTTGAAGCCGGAGGTCCAATTCCGGGTCTTGGGTGTGCGGGAAGAGGAATTATTACTACGTTCAATACGCTGGAGTCTCTCCAGGCCTATGAAGTTTTCAAACCGGATTTTGTTTTGTACGACGTTCTGGGTGATGTTGTCTGCGGAGGTTTTGCCATGCCTCTTCGAGAGGGGTATGCCGACGAGGTCATTATTGTCACATCCGGAGAAAAGATGTCTCTATATGCAGCGAATAACATCAAAAAAGCTCTGAATAACTTTGAAAACCGGAATTATGCAAAATTGAAAGGTCTTATTATGAATTGCCGGAATATTGAGAATGAAGAAGAGATAGTAGCCAGATTTGCAAAAGATATTGATTGCCCTATTATTGGGAATATCCCTCGTTCGTCAAGTATCCAGTACTGGGAAGAGCGAAACATGACTCCGATCCAGGGAGACATTAGTAGTATAATATCATGTTCTTTTCTTGAAATTGCCTCACAAATTGCTGGAAGCAGGAAGGAAAACTGATGAAAGCAGAAATCATTTCATTAGATGATATTCAGGTCTCCGAAGAAACAGTTCATCCTCCTGGATTATCGCCCGGTTGTCTTCATTATTGTCCGCCCACATCCGCCGGATGGGGAATTGTAAGAGTAGCACTGTTAGTTCCTGAATCGGTAATGCTCTTTGTTTCACCCTCCGGATGTGCCCGTCATGCAGCAATTGCAGGAATTCAACTCGGTTTCTGGGATCGTTTTTTTTGTTACCGGATGTCGGAAACAGATATTGTATCCGGAGCGTATATGGATGAAATTCCCCGTGTATGTGAGAAGATATTACACCGCACCGGGATGAAAGCCTTAATCATCTGTAGTACCTGTATAGATGATCTCCTTGGTTCAGATTATGATAATCTGGTGGTGGAAATTGAGAGAAAAACTGGAGTTCCTGTTCGGTTATGTAGAATGGATCCAATCTGTATGCATACACCAAACGCTCCTCCTCTTAAAGTTCAGGAGACGGTTTACAAATTTTTACAGTCATCTGCCACACATGACGATTCAATTAACATTCTTGGAAATTTTGCTCACATAGATGAAACCAGTGAATTTCATGAGGTTTTATGCCAGACCAAAGAGCGGGAAATTCGGCACATCACAAATTACTCATCTTATGAAGAGTTTCAGGTAATGGCTGCTTCATCATATAATCTTCTCATAAAGCCTGCAGGAATTCTTGCAGCACATGATTTACATACCCGTCTGAATATCCCTTGTATTTTGGCATACCATTCATATGGAATCGGGCGTATTGATGGGATGTATCACATGCTGGAAAAAACATTCAATGAAACATTTGAATTGGATGATTATCGGGATGAGGCTATTGATACAACAGAATGGTTTACCAATGTCCATGGCAAGTCTGTTTCGGTAGCAATTGGTTCGACTGCGAATGCTGCTCCTTTTGAACTGGCAAGAACATTTGTGGAAATTGGTATTGATGTCCCCTATATTTTTGCCGATGCAGTTCAGGTATGGGAAAAAGAACATGTAAAATGGTTACAAAGACATAATCCTTCGATGAAGGTTTTTTCATCCAGTCATCCGAAGATGGTGGATGCCCAAAATATGCAATTAGATGCGGATTATGCCATCGGGTTTGATGCAGGATACTTTTGCCGGGGA
>JAQVIE010000163.1 GCA_028695895.1 Methanospirillum sp.
GAAGGTTATATACTTTTGTAAGCAACAACCCCCAATACAAAAACATTCCCCGGCCGCCGGCTCCTGATGATTCAGGAAGCGTGTGGGATATTAATGTTATATCGACCCAGATATATAGTCATCGATTTGTAATTCAAAACCTCCAGATCATTCTCCTTAACTGAGAACCTGATTTGCAGGTTTGAAACCCTTTCTCAACCCACATCCTTTATAATCAGTCTGATTGTGAAAAATCAGCCATATTGGTGATTTGCGCGGATATATCAACTGAATTACCATATCCACGATATTCCAAAATCTGGCGAAAATTATCTGCTAATTATTATGTGACTCGAAAAATTATTCCCCAAAACAATTTGATCAAATTTATTAACTATAACACAAAATTTGTTTAAGAGCACAGATTATGCACGTCATGGAAGGATTTCTACCGCCACTTTGGGCGGCTATCTGGTGGGTTTTTTCCCTGCCATTCATCATATACGGATTTATTCAATTAAAAAAAGTCATCAGCGAAAACAAGGATGCACTCCCTCTGCTCGGGATCTGTGGCGCACTCATCTTCATCCTTTCAGCTCTAAAGCTCCCGTCAGTAACCGGGAGTTGTTCCCATCCCACCGGGACCGGCCTTTCCGCAATTGTTTTCGGCCCTTACATTACCTCCATCATTGGATTTATTGTCCTCCTATTCCAGGCACTCTTCCTGGCACATGGAGGTCTTTCCACTCTGGGTGCTAACACATTTTCGATGGCAATTTGTGGCCCGTTTCTGGGATACTATGTCTACCGCGCCCTTCGGGATACCAAACTGAGCATGTATATTACAGTGTTTATCGCCGTTGCCCTTGCAGATCTCTTCACCTATGTCATCACTGCTCTTGAGCTCACACTGGCTGTACCAGCTGGAGACCTTGGATTCGGAGGCCTGTTTGCAACCTTCCTTGGTGTCTTTGCAATTACGCAGGTACCACTGGCAATCCTGGAAGGAGCCGTGCTTGCACTGGTGTTTAAGTACATTGTTGATATTAAACCGGACATTATTGTTAAAATGAAGATATTCTCTGAAGAGAAGATCAAAGCCGCACGAGGAGAGTAAGTAATGAAATATCAGTTTGAATTAATAGTTGGAGTCATTGTTGTCCTGTTCATCGGAATGTTTCTTTACACCACTTCAATCAACCCTGATGCAGAGTTTGAAGGTTCAGATGGAGTTGGATCAGCAGTCATTTCTGAACTTACCGGTGTAGCAGAAGATGATATCACCCCCCTGATCCCTCAGTGGGAACCTCCATCCGGGGAGATAGAATCAGGATTATTTGCACTTCAGGCTGCATTTGGCGGAATTGTTCTCGGACTGGGATTTGGATACTTACTTGGACAAAGGAAATTAAATCAAAATTGAATCAATAATGTTTGCTCATGATTTCCTGGAAGAAGCCGCACACCATAATGCTCTTCTTCAGGTTCATCCCTATACCAAACTGCTTTTAGGTATTGGATCCATCATCCTTGTTTTATTAACTCCAAATTATATCGTGCCCTGTATTCTGGCGATAACATTGAGTATTGTAATTATTGTTGTCGCGAAGATAAATCTGAAATTTTATCTGAAACTGCTTGGTATCCCACTAAGTTTTGCGTTCATAAGCGCATTTATTATCATATTTCTTTCCGAAGGAGTGACGGAAATATGGTCACTCCAATTATTCCCCTGGCTTACCCTCACCATAACTGAGGAAAGCCTGAACCAGGGACTGCATGTTTTTTCAAGAGTATTTGGAGGTATGTGCGCATTGTTTTTTATATCACTGACAACACCGATGACCGATCTCTTCGGTATCATGAAAAAGTTCAAAATTCCTGACCTGTTTATCGACCTTTCTATGATAATTTACCGGTACATCTTCATTTTTATGGAAAAAACCCGCCAGATATATCTCGCCCAGCATATGCGTCTTGGATACACCAAACCCCGCGAAGCAATCAAATCCTTCAGTATGCTCTTTGGGAGTATCTTCATCACATCATGGGATGCGGGCGAAAATCTCATTCATGCCATGGATTGCCGATGTTATAATGGAAAATATGCAAAAATGATAACCAGTAATCCGGTGGAATGGAGATCTCTTTCTGCAGTTTCTCTTTATCTTTTCATAATAATTGGAATGATCCTCTGGACATCCGGGTAGAGAAAAAATGCAAATGCACCCACTTATCGAACTGAAAGATCTCGAATATGCCTATCCATATTCCTCCCCTGCGCTCTCCGGCATAAGTCTCCGTATTCAGAGGGGAGAGAAAATTGCTCTGGTCGGTTCCAATGGAGCAGGAAAATCAACTCTCCTCCTCACCCTGAACGGGATGATACGACCAGACAGGGGAATCGTCACCTTCCATGGAAACCCGGTTTCATATGATCGTGCATCACTTCGGAAGATCAGGCAGAAGATAGGATTTGTCTTTCAGGACCCGGATGTTCAGATAATTGCACCTACCGTATGGCAGGATGTCGCTTTTGGGCCGGTGAACCTGGACTATACTGATGAACTGGTGAGACAAACAGTTCATAATGCACTGCATAATGTCGGACTGGAAGGATTTGACAAACGTCCTCCGTACCACCTGTCAGGTGGGGAGAAAAAGAGAGTAGCCATAGCTGGAGTCCTTGCAATGGACCCGGATATTCTCGTCCTCGATGAACCCACAAGTATGCTGGATCCGGCAGGAAGTGAGGATATTATGGACCTTCTTGACGAGCTCAACCACCAGGGTAAAACCATCATCATCTCCACCCATGACGTTGAACTTGCCTATCTTTGGGCTGATCGCATTGTTCTGATGGAAAAAGGGAGGATAATAGCATCAGGAACTCCGGAAGAGGCATTTTCAGATAAAGAACTGGTCAGGCGTGCCCGGCTTAAAACACCGATATTACTTGAACTCTCACAGGAACTGGGGAGCAGGGGAATGAAAATAGCGGAAACTTTACCCAGAACAGTCCTTGATATCATCAGAATCATCGAACAGAATCATCATGGATCAATCTGTCTCTCATCCAATGGATACGGGACAATACATGTCGGTGACGTGGATCAGATATCAGGACCAGCCATACAGACAATTCTTGCAAGGGCTTCATATGATACCATAGGGGTGATGGGAAGCAGGGCAAAAATTTGTGCCCGTCAATGGGGCCTGACTCCGGATATCTCCTATGCAGTCATCGATAAGTGCATTCTCCAGGCAATGAACGGACGAACCAGTCTGATTCTGACAACCGGAGGGATGATTTCCAGGGTTTTTGAACGGGTGACCGTGTTTAATCAGACAAACAACCGATCAATTCCAATTCAATCACTCATAAAAAGCGAAAATTCAGATGATCTGCCAGGGGTCTGATAGTTATGATATGCTCAAAACCAATCACTTTTGAAGGACACCCGCTAATGTATACGGAGCATATGATACAATGTCCACCGGACAAACCACCAACAGGCGGACCTACAAAGGATGAAGTGCTTGCAATAGCCATGCAAAAACTGGATTTGAAACAAAATGATATTTTTGCAGATATCGGATGTGGTACCGGGAAGATCACCCTTACCGCTGCTCCACTGGTTTCTCATGTCCATGCCATGGATATCAGAGAGGAGGCATACCGTTGGACCTGCGAAGAACTGCGAAAAAGCGGTTTTACCAATGTAACTCCCCACTTTGGCAATGCTGTTTCAATACTTGCCTCTCTGGAAAAAATAGACAAAGCATTTGTTGGGGGATCGAAGAATCTTTCAGATATAATCACCCTGATGGCTGGTCTTAAGGTAAAAACCATAGTCATCACTGCAGTTCTCCTTGAAACGCTCAATATTGCACAGTCAACATTACAGGAATATGATATGTTTCATGAAGTCACCCTTGTTCAGGTTTCAAAAAGTATGCCACTTGCCGGAAGATTCATGTTAAAACCCCTTGATCCGGTCTTTATCATCACCGGGGGGTGTGACTGATGCTGACCGGAGTAGGTCTTGGCCCTGGCGACCCCGAGCTTCTGACTATCAAGGCAG
>JAQVIE010000164.1 GCA_028695895.1 Methanospirillum sp.
TGAAGAGATCAGGGAAGCTGTTGAGTATCCCCTGACAAGGAGAGAGAAGTACGAGGATCTTGGAATCCAGTCACCACGCGGTGTCCTTCTCTACGGGCCACCAGGAACCGGGAAAACCCTCCTTGCTAAAGCGGTTGCCAATGAATCTGGTGCAAACTTTATTGCTATACGGGGTCCGCAACTCCTCTCCAAGTGGGTCGGTGAGTCAGAACGTGCGGTAAGGGAGATCTTTAAGAAGGCAAGGCAGGTATCTCCTGCTATCATCTTCTTTGACGAATTGGATGCACTTACTCCGGTCAGGGGAACTGCCGGTGACAGTCATACGATGGAAAGCGTCTTAAACCAGTTCCTGACCGAGATGGATGGCCTTGTCGATCTTAAGGACGTTGTCGTGATGGGTGCAACCAACCGTCCTGACATCGTTGACCCGGCTCTTCTCAGGTCAGGCCGGTTTGACAGGTTAATCTATATAGGTGAACCTGGAAGTTCTGACCGTGTTGACGTATTAAAGATTCACTCAAGGCTTATTCCCATAGAGGGCTCTGTCCTTGAATCACTCGTGGATGCCACCCGGAATTTTAACGAAGATGACTTTGAGATACTTGCACAGTCACTTTCAAGTGGGGAAAATTCATCAGGCCCTGAGCTCATGCAACACATCAAATCAGTTACTCCATCACTGGGAACTATAAGCCGGGCAGGACGCCGCAGGATGCTGGTAGAGATATTTGAAAAATCCAGGATAAACATCGAAGATCCAGTCCTTGACAAGTTATTCACTGACATCTCCGCAAAAACAGATGGCTATGTAGGGGCGGACCTGGAAGGACTTTGCCGCGAAGCAGCCATATTTGCAATGCGGGATCAGCTGAATTCAGTAAATAATGACCACTTTGAACATGCCTTAAATAAGGTTCACCCGACCATGAACCAAAGGCTTCGTGAGGCATATGACAGGGTAAAAACCCATTTCAAAGGAGGTATGCAGAAAAAATCTGAACCTCCGGAGTACCAGTAACCCCTCCCTTTTTTCTGTCTTTTGTAAGAAGTTATGGCTGTCAGGTACACATAAGTTACAGAACAGTTACATGAGAGAATCTGGTTATGTTTAATATATCCGCCTTTCTTGACAACCATATGCTCCGGTTTCCGGCAAAAACAGCACTTATTCACCCGAAATCAAATCGGGCATATACCTATGACGATCTATATCATCTGAGTGGTTCACTTGCCACTGCATTATCTGAACTGGACCTCTCTCCTGGTGACCGGGTTATTTTGTACCTTGACAGTTCACCTGAGTACCTGATCAGCTATTTTGCCATATGGCGTGCAGGCCTTGTTGCTGTTCCGACAAATATAGTGTACCGGAAAGAGGAACTTACCTATGTAGCACGGAACTCAGGAGCAAAACTGCTCATCTCATCGGTCAACTCTCAGAGCATAACCAGGCCAGTGAAAGATCTCTGTCCAAGTCTGAAGCATATTATCGAGGTTGGAGGAGAAGGCAAAAATTCCTGGGAGATGCTTACCTGTTCTCACTCTCCAGCCAGACCAGTGCCCTGCACTCCTGACAAAGTCTGCCAGATTCAGTACACCTCCGGGACTACCGGCAGACCGAAAGGAGCCATGCTTACACATTATGGATGGCTTGCAGCATTGCAGGCAGAGGAAGAAGCGCTATTACTGACCTGCAACGACATTTACCTGGGTATATATCCAATGGCTCATGTCGGCATCTCATGGGGGCTTTCTGTTCTCCGTGCCGGCGGAACCTATGTTATAATGGGACGGTACAACCCGGAAGAATACATTAACCTCACCCGGGATTACCAAATAACAGTACTTGCCGGAATGCCACCGGTCATTCACGCCCTGACTGAAACACCACAAGGAACTGAAGATAATTTCACCTCTGTCCGTCGTATTATCAGTGGTGGGGGGCCTATGCACTCTCTGACATGGAAAAAATTCTTTGAAAGATTTAAAATTCCGATTATCAATGCATACGGACTTTCTGAGACCATCGTTCTTGGCTGTGGGACAGTTATACGTCCTGAAGATTACCAGGACGCTGATGAGTACAACAGCGTTGGAAAACCAATCGGGTATGCGGAAGTAAAAATTGTCGATATTGCTGATCATTCACGTGAGCTTATGTCACCAGATCACGGCGAAATTGCGCTCCGGGGTCCTGGAGTGGCGCTCGGGTACTGGAACATGCCAGAAGAGACAAAAAAAGTGTTCCTGGAGGATGGATGGTTTTTGACCGGAGATATCGGGTACATTGATTCAAATGGCATGCTGGTTATCACTGACAGGAAAAAGGATATGATAATCATGTCCGGATGGAAGGTATATCCAACCGAGGTTGAAAATGTCCTGATAAACCATCCGAAGATTGCAGATGTTGCGATATTCGGTTGTCCGGATGAAGAAAAAGGTGAAATTCCTGCTGCTGCAGTTGTACTTCGGGATGAGAATGATACCCTGAAACCTGATGAACTTACAGAATGGTGCCGTGAATTCCTGGCAGGATACAAAATTCCACGCAGACTCATGATCCTTAACCAGTTACCACGGGTTGGCGGATGGAAACTTCTCAGAAAAGAACTCAGAGACTCTTTATGTTCGTAAAACCCTTGGAAAGGGTGAGAGGAGAGGTAGCATTTAACGCTCCCCTGGTCTCATGAACAGGACTTTCGCGAATATTGAGGATATCGTTAAAACTTACCACGATACCCGAACTTCCAATCATGTATGTTTGATTGGCATATGATGCATTTTTCCCGGCCATTGACTGCATAATAAGATAATTTTCCAGAAGTGAACTCTGTTCCCTGACAGGAGCCCTGATCCCCATTAGATAATTGCCAGTTAGCGAGAGAAAAATTCCACAGACGAGAAGCACAACAAGGAATACAATCCGGTTCTTATTCATATTCACCTCACTTCAGCAGAATAAGGTTTCCCATCCCTCTTCTTCTCTTCTCAATAAATCCCATGCTCTCAAGCATGTCAAGAGACCGGCTTACATTTGATTTTGAAAGGCCGGTCTTTTCAACAATATCGCTCTGGGGGATGATTCCGTCTGCATCAAGGATGGTCTGGTAGATGAGCTGCTGATCCTCTTTTAATGTAGGAAGAACAGTCTCCCATTTTCTTTTTCGTTCCTCCAATGGTGAGAATGGGACTGATGTCTCCTGAAATGGCATTGGGGGAGCACCCTGGCTTTGAGGAACAGTCGCAGGATTGATCTTTTCATAGAGCAGGAAATATAGTCCGCTTCCACAAAGAAACAGGGACGCAACAATGAGCACGATTACATCTGTCGATGAGTAAATGTCCCCTATTCTCTCTGTCTGGATGATATAGTCTTCACCTGTATACCAGATCACGAGCGGAGTCGGGTTCATCAGCTTAAGACCAAGGACAAAAACCGATGAGATAAATAATACTGCCGCAAGCAGTTCTTTTCCGTTCAATGAAGGAATGCCGGATGCCATCAGGTTACCTATATGATATGTGTCCAGACACAATCATTGTTTTCACAGATTTTCCACACGTTCCCCTAATTCCTGCCTTACTTCTGCAACAACCCCGGTAAGCCGGGTCAGTTTCGCATAAGCACTTTCAGGTGTGTGCATACGAAGACCACAGTCCGGGTCTGGCAGAATTCTTTCAGGACCCAGGATATCAATTCCACTCCAAAGCCTTTGCCTGACATCATCAGCTGACTCCAGCACCGGAGAAGATGAATCAACTATCCCATAACCAATATAACGGTCCTTTAAATCTTTACCAGAGAACGAGGCAAGATTTTCAGGATTTACACACCCTTCAAAGTCAAGGATATTAATCGGCATTGCCAGCAGATCATCAATTATATGGGCAATGTTACCACAGGCATGAAGACAGACCGGAATAGAAACCGACTTTGCAATAGTAGCAATAGCCTTTTTTGCAATATCAATGTCAGCCGCTCCTGTTGAGAGTATTGGTTCATCTATCTGCAGCATAACTGCCCCCGTCTTTGCAAGACCCCGGGCTTCTACAGCCAG
>JAQVIE010000165.1 GCA_028695895.1 Methanospirillum sp.
GATCTTTCCACCTGCTGCAATACTAAGTGCAGAACCATGTTCCGGCCTGCATGTTGCAAGATCTCCAATGGTGCCATACACACCATCCATCCCTAAAACTGCTTCCATTGCACGATTATACCGTCCCTGCACCTGTTGCTGGGCTTCTTTTCTGCCAATCTCCACCTTGAGATCCCTTATCTGCCTGATAAGCCTGTCATGCTCTTCACGCTTCGTATAAAGGGCAGTATCAAGAGAGGCCATCTTCCGGTCATGCTCCTTTTTCTCCTCCGTAAGGCGGGAAAGAGCAATGGCAAGAGCGGAAATATCCTCATCTTTTTCCTCAGTATCCTTCTCAATTGCAATAATTCTGGAAGTAAGGCGGTCTTCTTCAGCACTTCGCATCCTGGAACGTTCAATAAGCAGATCCTGCTGACGGAGCAGTTCTCCACGTTCTTCCCGGATTTTATGTATCTCTGAACGCAGATATTCAAGCCTTGTCTCTTCCTCTTCAAGACCCTTTGTCTCCTGGGCAATTCCCTGAGTTATTCTGTCAAATTCCTTTTGTACTGCTGCAGAAGTCATGGAAAGACTGGTCCTGTCGATCATCAGGTTACGCATTTCATTATCACGGACCAAAACACGTTCTTCCTGCCTTTTTACTCCGGTAAATATATCAGAAAGCCTTTTGTCTGCCTCTTCCCTGTCTCTTCCGGCCCTATCTATCGAGCGGTGAAACCCGTCAATTGCAGCCTTTGCCTCAGCAATCCTGGACACCAGGGCCATGTACTCACTTCCGGTCCTGGCAGCAATCTCCTGATCAGTATTAGCAATTTTATCCCTGACAGAATCCCGCTCATGCTCTTTACTTGAAATGTCAGCATCAATCTGTGTCACCTGATCGTTTTCCTCGGAGATTGACAAAAAAAGTATATCATGATCCTTTTTTCGTGCAGCCAGACGTGCTGATGACCTGTAAATCGCCAGTTGTTTTAACTCATCCTGCAAAGTCCGGTATAAAACAGCCTGTTCTTTCTGTTTTTGCAGCTGTGTGAGACGAATATTTAGTTCTTCAATATGAACCGATTCTTCAGTCATCCGCTCACTGACCTGGGCCAGCTCAGAAAGTGCCATCTCCTTTTTCGTATCAAACTCGGCAACACCGGCGATCTCATCAATTATCTTCCTTCTTTCGACATCACCCATCTCAATAACACGATTGATGTCTCCTTGCATGACCACATTATATCCATGCGGAACAATGCCATGACCAGCAAGAAAATCAAGCAGTTCGCCCTGCCTGCATGAGCGTCCATTGAGGTACAGATAATTATAATAATTATTATCAGTTCTTTTGATCCGACGCCGGATATGTGTCCCGTCAGAGAAAGTAATCTCAACTTCAGCGATATTCCGGCCGGTATTCAGGTTAATGAGATCTGTAAGCCTTTCAGCTCTCAGGTGACGGGAAGATGAAAGGGCAAGAACAAAAAGGACACTGTCAATTATATTACTTTTACCCGAACCATTCGGTCCTGAAATAACAGTAAAGCCGGGTAAAAACGGGATTTTCGTTTTTCTCCCGAAAGATTTGAAATTATCTATTTCAAGTTGTGTAATGTACAAACCCTTACACCAAAGCAAGGCAGGGAAATCATTTTCCGATTTTTATTGATTTTATTGGTCTTCTGAAGGTTCTTTATCCTCTGCAATGATAAGATCATTATGACCACTTCTCTGATGCTGGTCTTTATATCTCGCCATTGCATCACGTGCAGAAGCAATAATGATATCATCACCAAATTCCTTTTCAGGCTGAAGTGTACCATCCGGTTGCATCTTCAGTGTGATCTTGTCCTTTGCAGATGACCCCTGGGCTTTTTTGGTATCATCCTCTTCAGGAACCTCCCGCTCTACTTTGCTTCTTGAAATGGGTGGAGCGACGGCCTGGATAACCGGTGGTGGTCTTTGTTCTTTTTTCAGTTTCATAACAACCGCCTTCATATCCAGCATCTCATCAGTCAGGCCTTTAATAAGCGCTTCCATATCTGCTACTCTTCGTTCAAGAAGACCAACCCGTCCGTCAAGATTATTTGTCCCATGCCCTTCTTCGCTCATTAGTCACAACCCTGAAATTTCCCGGCAAACCGGTTTGTCATAGTGTTTGATACCAATACATATATATTTCCCTTCTCATTTTTCTGTTTATCTATAACAGACAGGCACTATAGGCAAAAAATATCAGGAATTTACAAAACCATATTACCCTTTTGTGTCAGATTTGTATGAACATGTCTTATCTGGAAACGACTGATCCAGAAATCTCAGCGATCATCGATAAAGAAACTGCTCGTCAGGTAAACGGCCTTGAACTAATTGCTTCTGAGAATGTTGTAAGCAGGGCAGTCCTTGAAGCTTCCGGCTCAATCATGACAAACAAGTATGCTGAAGGGTACCCTGGAAAGAGGTACTATGGCGGATGTGAGTTCCATGATATGGCAGAAAACCTGGCAAGGGACAGGGTATGTTCTCTTTTTGGTGCAGAACATGCAAATGTACAGCCACATTCCGGAAGCCAGGCAAACATGGCAGTTTATTTCACCGTCCTGAAACCTGGCGATAAAATCCTTTCAATGAACCTCTCCCAGGGAGGACATCTCTCTCATGGTTCTCCAGTGAACTTTTCAGGTATCATTTATGAATCACATCAGTACGGGGTTGATTTAAATACTGAACAGATGGATTATGGCATTATTGCCGAAATGGCGCGAAAAGTAAGACCAAAAATTATTGTTTGTGGTGCCAGTGCATATCCAAGGGAGATAGATTTTAAAGCCTTTGCAGAGATTGCAGAAGAGGTTGGGGCATATTGTGTTGCAGATATCGCACACATTGCAGGTCTTTGCGCTACCGGCATTCATCCAAGCCCGGTAGGAATCACTACATTTACAACCTCTACCACGCATAAAACTCTTCGTGGTCCGCGTGGAGGATTCATACTCTGTGACAAGGAGTTTGCTGCACCAATAGACAAGTCTGTATTCCCTGGTATGCAGGGAGGCCCGCTCATGCATATCATTGCAGCAAAAGCCGTATGCTTTCGGGAAGCATCAACAGATGGATTTAAAAAATACTCTGAACAGGTTGTTAAAAACTCAAGGACACTGGCTGAAACACTATCATCTAACAATGTCAGGCTTGTTTCAGGTGGAACCGACAACCATCTCTGTCTTCTTGACTTGACAAATTTTGGAATAACCGGTCTTGAAGCTGAACAGGCACTTGGAAATGCCGGAATAACGGTGAACAAGAACACCATTCCTAATGAAACCAAGAGTCCCTTTGTCACCAGCGGCCTTCGTGTCGGAACTCCTGCTGTTACCAGCCGGGGGATGAAAGAGAGCGAAATGAAACAGATTGGCGAGTGGATCTCTGCTATTATGCAGGACAGTAAGAACACCGGACTACAGGATAAAATAAGGGAAGAAGTCAAATCCCTTGCAAGCCAATACCCTCTTTACCCTGATCTGACATGATACTTGATGGCAAAGGGCTTGCAGCACGAAGACTCGAACTGCTGAAAGAGGATATTATTGAAGAGGGGCTCTCTCCCACGCTTGCTACAGTAATAGTGGGTGATGATCCTGCTTCACATATGTATGTCAGAATGAAGCACAGGGCATGTGAACAGGTAGGTATCACCTCGGTAAACATCTCCCTGCCTGAGGACACATCAACCCGTAACATCCTGGAGAGGATCCGGCTGTTGAATGAAGACCCCGATATTGACGGAATACTGGTCCAGCTTCCCCTTCCAAAAGCTATCGACACTGAGTCAGTTTTGGCCACCATACTGCCTGAAAAAGACGTTGACGGATTTCATCCGATTAACATGGGCAGGCTGGTCAATAATCTTCCCGGCTCAAGGCCCTGCACCCCCAAAGGGATAATGACCCTTCTGCATGAATATAAAATTCCCATTGCAGGAAAGAGGGCAGTCATTGTTGGAAGAAGTGTGGACGTCGGCCGCCCGATT
>JAQVIE010000166.1 GCA_028695895.1 Methanospirillum sp.
CTAAATTGAAAAATCACCCCTGACTGTCCAGATTGACCGGGTTACACTATTTATTATCGGAATGGCAGTTCTTGCATTTATAAGCATCGTAGTTCTTGGTCTTGCACAGGGTGAACCATTTAACAAACTCTTTAATATCGGGGTTTCTCTTGCAATCGGTTCAATTCCCGATGGTCTTCCGGCTGTTGTCATTAGCATCCTTGCAATGGGTACCGTTGCAATGGCGAACAAAAATGCAATAATAAAAAATCTACCTGCTGTAGAAACTCTTGGTTCCACGTCTGCAATCAATTCTGACAAGACCGGTACACTGACCATGAACCAGATGACAGTCAGGGTTATCTCAACATTTCAGCACCGGTATACTGTATCTGGTGAAGGATACAGCTTTGAAGGAAAAATCCAGAGAACTGAAGGAGGTCCTGATGAAGACCTTGATCACCTTCTCTTTCCCTGTGCTTTGTGTATAGATACAGAGATAAGGGAGGGTCAGGTTATTGGAGATCCTACCGAAGCAGCCCTTTATGTTCTTGCACAAAAAGGCGGAATTAATGTTCCTGAGTTCAGAAAAAATAATCCAAGAATAGCAAGCATCCCATTTGATTCAGATTACAAGTTCATGGCTACATTTCATGATCACACAGAATCAGACGGGAAAAAAATTGTCAGGGCATATGTAAAAGGAGCTCCTGATATAATTCTTTCTTTATCAAAATATGGCCTTGGTGCAGGCGGAACTGAAAAAACACTCAACCCGGAGCATAGGGAAAAAATCCTGGCAGAAAATAATCGTATTGCACATGAAGGCCTTCGTGTCCTGGCATTTGCACGAAAAGATTTCGATCCTGCATCTTTTAATCCAGGAGCAGATCTCATGCCCCTTATGCAGGATCTTACAATAAGTTCTTTTGTTGGTGAAGTGGATCCGCCAAGGGCAGAAGCCAGGGAAGCCATTGCCAAAGCAAAGAATGCCGGTATAAGGGTCAGGATGATAACCGGCGATCATGCAGTTACAGCAGAGGCAATCGGCCGGGAACTGGGTATTGAAGGTCGTGCAATCACTGGTGCAGAATTTGCAGCGATGAGCGATGAAGAAGCTGCAGAGCAGGTGGAGGATATTGGGGTAATTGCCCGTGTTGCTCCGGAACACAAGGTAAGACTTGTTCAGGTTCTTAAAAAGAAAGGAAATATTGTGGCCATGACCGGTGACGGGGTGAATGATGCACCTGCGTTAAAAGCTGCAGATATTGGTATTGCAATGGGTATTACCGGTACTGATGTTGCAAAAGGGGCTGCAAGAATGATCCTGACCGATGATAATTTTGCAACCATAATTGCTGCTATTGAGGAAGGAAGAAAAGTATATGATAATCTTCAGAAATTTTTACGAATTCAGATAGCAAATCTTTTCATGTTTATTCTTGCTTTTCTCGGTTCATCAGTCTTTGCAATAGCAGGAACGGCTCTTTTTACTCCTGGGCAGGTCCTTTGGATCCATATGCTTGTAGTTGCACCAATAGGTGCAGCCCTTGGACTTGATATCGCGTCACCAGGGATAATGGACAGAAAACCAAGGAAGTATGATGAATCTCTTATTTCTAAGAGGATGTATGTGAGATTATTTTTTATTGGTGTAATCATGGCTGCAGCTACGCTGATAATGTTCCTTATTGGAGAGAATATTTATGGTTCTATTGAGATCGGCCAGACCATGGGACTTGTATCCTTATCACTGATGAACATTTTTGTCGCCCTGAATCTGCGTTTTCCATATGATACGGCATTTCACATCTCCACATTCTCAAATATCAGGCTGGTTTATTCATACCTTTGGGTATTGATAGGAACCATACTGATAACTGAAACAAGACTATTTCAAACATTATTTCATACCGTCGGACTGACTGCAGATCAATGGGTTATATGCATAATTCCCGGACTGATAATATTACTTACCGGAGAATTTTTCAAAACCGTTATAAAATCCAGATCAGATATGGAGATAAGAGGATAATCACCTAAAAAAAGTGTTTTTCAAAAAAAAATAAATTATTTTTTATACATCGCCTCAACTTTCTCCTCATAAGTTTCCGGGTCAGTCTGCTTGAAAAACTCTGTCTTTTCCTTTACGACATTTCTCTGTCCGATTTCCCTCATCTCTTTATCTTTGTAGTGTTCAATTACTTTTACATAATATTCTGGAAACACGACATTAATCTCCTTTTTTTCCACACCTTCAAGAATAACTTTCACTGCTTCTTCGACGGTTATGGAATTATCAGGTATTTGTCCTTTAAATATAGGTGTTGCAACATTACCAGGGTAAAATACTGTAAAAAAGATATTTCTTGGTTCATATTCATACCTGAGACAATTTGTCATACCTGCCACCGCAGCTTTTGTGGCGACATAAGCTGACTGAAAAGGAGTGGTGAGAGGTGCAGCAACCGATGAAATGTTAATAATATGGCCGTTTCCTTGTTTTCTCATAACATCAAGGGCAGCATTTGTTCCATAAATCACACCCCAGAGATTGATATCAATCATATCCTTCCATAATTCAGGAGTTATGAGCTCGTAAGGGCAGTTTTGACTGATTCCGGCGTTATTAAAGAGATAATCAAGGCGTCCGTCTCTGGTGACACAATCATCCACCATCTTCTTTACTGCTACATTATCTCTCACATCAACCACAGAAAATCTGGCATTTTGATATTTTTTCAGACTTTCTTTAGCCTTGTCAACACTTGTCTGTCTGCTGCCGATTACATATACGATGGCACCCTGACGCAGTAGTTCCTCACAAAGTCCAAATCCAATTCCGGAAGTTCCT
The DNA here is from genome assembly GCA_028695895.1 of Methanospirillum sp. Taxonomy (GTDB): domain Archaea; phylum Halobacteriota; class Methanomicrobia; order Methanomicrobiales; family Methanospirillaceae; genus Methanospirillum. Next base: position 2,834 of record JAQVIE010000166.1, read on the forward strand.
CCGGTGACGATTACTGTTTTTTCTTCAAATATATTTGTCATATCAGTATCACCTAAGGGAGAGTTCGTGCAAGATCCATACGCATACAGGATTTTCCTTTCTTGAAAGAACCCTGTATATATTCAAGAATCGGGATGGCAGCAAGGACTGATATAATTGCATGCTGCGCAGGGTGCTGGTAATATGCAGGTTCAGTCCATTTTACAGTTCCTGTAAGTGACGATCCTGATGAATATTCATTGTCAACCGGGTAATAAGTGGCCTGGGAAAGATCGGCACCTGGGAAGGGACCAACTTTTGGGATATATCTCCATCCCAGTTGAATAAGCCTTCCATTATTTTCATTCATTTTAGCTATCTCTTCTGCAGAAAAAGCCTTATCCAGAAGCAGCTCTAATTCCAGGAATGCCTTCCCTTCATGACTCACATTGAAAAAAATAGTTTTTTCAAGCCTTCTGTACTCGGGAATGTCTGCAAATACTTTAGGCATCCCTGCTTCTTCGCGTCCTCCAATGATTGGAGCGGTTTTATCCTCCCAGAGTACATGATGAAAGACACCTTCAACAGGTTCTTCTGTCTCCATGTACCGTACCGGCGTTGAGACTGTTACGAGGGAATATTCTGAGCCGCCCATCCATTGTACTCCATTGCATTTTTGGTAAGTTATCGTAATTATTGGTGCTAAAAGTTCAAATTCTTCTGGAATAATCTTGCGAAGCGGTTCAATATCAGTTTTATACCACAATTCAAGGGTAGTTACATCATCATACGGGTATAACCCTCCCTGGCTTGGATCATAAAAGATAAGATGAGCAGGCATCCGGTGGGTGAGTCCATCTTCTTTTTCGGAAATCCTCATTTTATTTTTCCCTCCTTCTCACTAGTTAAAAACAAATATAACTAGTATATAAATATTCATTTATCTGCATAGATTTAAAAAGATATTGGAAAGTTAATATATGTGATGATATTATTGTTATGTCAGTTACATTTATAAGAGCAATTTTGCAAAATTCATGCGTATTCAATATTTACTGAAAAAAATTTCAAAAAAGTTAGTTAGTATTGTAATTAATCCGGGCGGGACCTGCAAAGGAATTGAAAAGGGCGTCACCATCCTCAAGATACTGGAGAATGGCATATGCACCGTTTCCTCCGTTCAGATCACCAAATAT
>JAQVIE010000167.1 GCA_028695895.1 Methanospirillum sp.
CCTCTCAACACGACTTTTCCTGACACACCGGATGCAGGAACTTGAAGAGATGTTAAGTAGATTCTCTCTCTGGAAGTGGAATCATGGCCTGGTTTTTAATGGTATGCATTTAATCAGTGATTCATTGTATGGTTTTAACAGGTCATCATTCCACCTGAACTTTTCCTATTTATTGAACGTGTCTGTGATTTTCTTGAATATGACAGGGAGTTTGTAACGAACCTGCAACATGATCTTTCTGCCCATATTCATGCAACTGATCTTGACAGGGCAGCTCTTGAAGCCAGTACGACTGAGATTGCGGATCTCATACATGATGCAGTGCTTGTTCCTGTGTCAAGTTTACTTGTCCCAATATCAGGACAGGTACGGGAGAATTCACGTGGACTTGGAAAGGAAGTAGATCTCAGGACAGAAGGCGGCGAGATAGAGATGGATCGACGTCTTCTGGATATGTTAAAAGTGCCTCTGATGCATCTTGTCAACAATAGTGTGGACCATGGTATTGAGTATCCTGATGAACGTGTTGCTTTTGGAAAACCTGAACGTGGTCAGATCAAAATTAAAATAAATGCTCATTCTGGAAGTAAAGTCGAGATAACTCTCTCTGATGATGGCAGAGGAATAGATCGGAAAAAAATAAGAAATACCGCGGTTGAAAAGGGCATGCTTTCAACTGAGGAGGAAAAGACTGCCGTTGAAGATGAAGCAATCTGGTTGATCTTCAAATCCGGTCTTACTACCAGTCCAATGATAACTGATCTGTCAGGAAGGGGGCTTGGTCTTGCCATCGTCGAGGATACTATTACCCGTATGGGAGGGGAGGTCCGTGTCTCATCAGAATATGGGAAAGGAACTACTTTTTCGCTTATTCTTCCCATCCGGCTTGCAACATTGCGCGGACTTGTCGTAAGGAACGGTCCTTCCTATTATGTCGTACCGGTTCAGCAGATCCTCCAGGTCGTCAGGGTACCACCGAAAAAGAATCTGAAAGAAAATGCAAGACAAAATATTCAGTACAAGGGTGAATCACTCCCGATAATCAGGCTTTCTGAGGCTTTAAGGTGCCACGACTTTGGAGCAGATGATCCTAATGAGGAGATACCGGTCCTTATTGTTGCATATGGTGCCGGAAAGATAGCATACGCTGTTGACGAAGTAATCCAGGTCCAGGAAATTGTTGTTCGGCCACTTGGGACACAACTAAGAAGGGTGAAAAAGATAACCGGTGCAGCTGTTCTTGGAGATGGAAAACTTGCACTTGTTCTTGATCCGCCTGAATTGATACAGGAAGGTCTGCGTTTATCCGGGCAGGCACCAGCCCCTATACCACCTTGTAAGACCTCGGGAAGAGTGCTCATTGTTGAAGATTCAGTCACATCCAGGGCACTTCTCCGTAGAACACTTGAAAATGCCGGGTTTCAGGTTTTAACTGCAAGTGATGGGATGGAAGCATATAATGTCCTGCTTGAAGAAATTGTAGATATTGTCGTATCAGACGTGGACATGCCAAGAATGAATGGTTTTACTCTGACTGAGAAGATTCGGAATGATGAACGATTATCCCACCTTCCTATTGTACTTGTTACAGCGCTTGATTCCAGGGAAGATCGTGAACACGGGCTTTCATCTGGTGCAAATGCCTATATTCTTAAAGGATCATTTGAGAAAAGTGAGCTGGTCAGGGTAGTGAAAGGATTATTGTTGTAAATCCTAAAAGTTCATACAGAATTAGATCAATTAATGTGATATAGTTATAATCTGAATTACTGGTCATGGTTTTCGTTCAGGGAATACCAGGTATGGCATTTTACTATCCAACATAATCCGGATCCCCTGATCTTTCGTCGTCACTTGAGGATTACAGATGTCTACAACTGACATTATCCAAACATCGTTGGTTCCCATTCTTATTGTTGAGGATAACAGGACTCAGGCGGAGTATATGAGACATATCCTTGAAAAAGAAGGTTATCCGGTGACTATTGCTGTAAATGGCAGAGACGCGCTAAATTTGGTAAATAAGAAACGTCCAACTTTAATTCTGACTGATGTGATGATGCCTGAGATGAACGGTTATGAATTATGTTCAGCCATAAAAAATGATCCTGTTACGGCAGATATCCCTGTCATCCTGGTGACACACCTTTTTAATCCGGTTGATGTAATAAAAGGGCTGGAGGCAGGTGCGGACAATTTTATCATAAAACCTTATACTCCCGAAGTAATCCATACAAGAATTGCATGTATTTTACAGACAACAAAAAAATCAGATCCAGATTATCATCCAGAACAGCTAAGTGTGGTTTTCTCAGATAGGTCTTATACGATAACAGCCACAAAGTTGCAGATAGTAAATATTCTTCTCTCTACCTATGAGGTGGCAATAAAAAACAATACTGATCTTCAGCTGGCCCAGGAAAAACTGCATTATCTAAATGATCAGATGCAGAATACTCTTGAAGAGTTACAAAAAAGTAACCGTGATCTTTCAATTGAAAATCATGAGAGAAAGATGATGGAAACTGCCCTGGGAAATGCCAATAATAAGCTGCAGCTCATGGCAAGTATTACCAGGCATTACCTTCTTAACCTGCTTAATTCATTACAGGGATATCTTGAACTTGCAACGATGGATCGTTATGATAAACCTGACCAGGCCTGGCAATACATAGATAAGGCTGCTGGTGTTCTTGGACAGACGGTAAACACTGTCAGATTTACCAAGGAATACCAGGAGATTGGAATTAAATCTCCAATCTGGCAAAATTGCAGGATTCTTGTTCTGAAATCCATTACAAACATTTCTCTGAATCATGTAATTCTTGAAAATTTTATACCTGAAGATCTTGAAATATATGCTGATCCTCTTATTGAAAAGGTTTTTTCAAATCTTATTGAAAACGCTGTACGTTACGGAGAAAAGATTTCAAAGATAAGCATCTGGTTTGAGAAGATTGATAACATCAATCGAATCATCTGCAAGGATGATGGTATTGGTATAAAAGCTGAAGAAAAACATAAAATATTCTATTACCAATATGGAAAAAATACAGGGCAGGGATTATTTTTATCTCGTGAAATTTTGCTCATTACCGGTATGCAAATAGAAGAAACCGGAACATTCAATGAAGGGGCAAGGTTTGAGATTTCCTGTCCTGATGGAACGATTAGGTTTATTGATTTGAATGTCTGAAAAAATCTTAAGTTTTGTGTAAAAAAGATGTGGTAAGTCAGGGTAATAATTGAATAAATTCTGCTGCGGGTACTGGAACAGAAGAATCACGTCTTTCATTATCAGGTATAATATCTGTCCCCTGTTTTGCAGAAGTTATTATAACCGGGGTATTTCTTTCACATTTGTAACTGTTCATCTGTAAATTGTAGATTCCGCTTCCTGACCTGGCATATATCATGACAAAGTAGGTTGAACCAGCAGATGGTTGCGTTATGGATGAATATGTATCAGGATTATAGGCATAATAATTCGTATAACATCGCGAATCTTTTGGATTACAATCTTTACACACGTACATATCAATTACTGGTGCGGAGGTACATGAATTGTTATTTTCTCTGGATTTTCCCTGTTTTGCCAGGGTAGCTGATTCCTGACCTGATAAACATGAACCCTGGGATGAGACTGACCATTCAATTTTCGATCTCCCGTCTCCGGGAATATAATATCCATATACTGCTGCCTGTCCTTGCCTGATATAACCGGTCTGCTTATCTGTTTTGTATATTCCACATGAGGGCACCGGAACCTGGGTTGGTTTTGGCGTTTTTGTTACTGTCGGTATTGGTGTATAAGTTGGTTTGGGAGTTGGAGTCGGTGTTTTTGTTACTGTTGGTACTGGTGTATAAGTTTGTGTGGGGGTTGGTTTTGGTGTTTTAGTTACTGTTGGTATTGGTGTATGAGTTTGTGTGGGGGTCGGAGTAGGTGTTTTAGTTACTGTTGGTATTGGTGTATAAGTTTGTGTGGGAGTCGGAGTCGGTGTTGTTG
>JAQVIE010000006.1 GCA_028695895.1 Methanospirillum sp.
GTAGCAAGTTCAGCAGCATTTTTCGATCCCGGGATGCAGAAAACAGCTTTTCCATTAATTATTCCCCCAAGAGCCCTGCTAAGAAGTGTCCTGGTTCCAACTTCTGCAAAACTTTTCATCCTGAACAGCTCACCAAATCCATCCAGTTTTTTCTCAAGTAAAGGTTCCACAGCTTCAATAGTGCAGTCATCATGGGTTATTCCGGTACCACCAGTAAGAATAATGCAATTTGCATCCTTTAATGCCTGGTTAAGACTGGTTTGAATTATTTCAATATTATCAGGGATGACTTCAGTTCTTATTACTGAAATAGAAGAACCCTGCAAGATTGATTGAATTGTTTTTCCTGCTGTATCTTCTTTTTCTGTCCTGGAAGTTGATACTATTAGTATGATCACCTGAACAGAAATTTTTTGGACATGTGAAGGATCCATATTACAATGTTGGTATTTTTAATATTATAATAGTCGACTGGAAATATAGCTTTATAGGAATACCCCTACCCCTTTGTTTCCACTGGAGATGAACTGTAATTCTTCCATCTTTTTTTTGCTATTGTTAATAATAATTTAAATATTTTTTAATTTTTGTTATAATTTAAAAAATTATTATTATTAAATAACTAAAACAAAATATTTTTATGTATATAGGTTGACCTGTACAAATGAGAGTCAATAATATTTTTTTAAAAGTGCAGATTATACATGAGTCAGAAATATATCTCCAGTGGAAATAAAGGGGTGGGGGTTTTTTCAATTGTGACCTGATATATTCCATTAGTATTATTGTAGTATCCATCGAACAATTAGAAAGACCTACTATTCCATGACACAAGATACAAACGATAATCCAGGACTTTTTGATAAATATCTCTCTGAAAATCGGATTTTTCGAGATCGCGAAGTGCTACGTCACTCTTATCGTCCTCATATTCTTCCTCATCGAAAACCTCAAATTGATCAGATAGCAGCAATACTGGCACCAGCCCTGCAGACAGAAACTCCTTCAAATATTTTAATATATGGAAAAACCGGGACAGGAAAAACTGCATCAGTTCGATATGTAGGCTCAGAGCTTGAATCAGTCAGCACAAGAAGGGGAACAATGTGCAGAGTTATTCACCTGAATTGTGAAGTCATTGATACCCAGTACAGGGTTTTAGCCCAGATATCCAAGCAGATAATAAGTGAGGATGAAACAGCAAGTGATAAAGCCAGACCTCATATCCCAATGACCGGCTGGCCGACTGACCAGGTATATTCTGAACTTAAAAACCAGATAGATCTCAGTTCAGGAGTTTTCATCATAATACTTGACGAGATTGACAAGCTGGTTAAAAAGAGTGGTGATGACACTCTTTACAACCTGACCAGAATTAATACTGATCTCAACCGGTCCAAGGTATCAATAATTGGAATCTCAAATGATCTTGCATTTAAAAATTTCCTTGACCCCCGTGTTTTATCCTCTCTCTCAGAAGAAGAACTGGTTTTCCCCCCTTATAATGCTCCTCAGCTCTGTGATATTTTACAACAGCGTGCTGTAATAGGCTTTGCAGAAGGTGCTCTGGAAGATGAAGTCATTCCCTTGTGTGCAGCCCTTGCAGCTCAGGAACATGGAGACGCAAGACGGGCCCTTGATCTTCTCAGGATATCCGGAGAACTGGTTGACAGAGAGAACGGAAAAATAGTTACCATTAACCATGTAAAAAAGGCTCAGGCCAAGATTGAAACTGACAGCATGGTTGAATGCATCAGGACCCTTCCTACGCAGAGCAAGGTAGTCCTGTACTGCATGCTGCTTTTGGACAGAGTCGGTCAGCAGATTTTTATTTCCGGTGATGTAACAAGAATATATAAAGAACTTGCTCCCTTGCTTGAGATTGATGTCCTGACTGCAAGAAGAATATCAGATCTTATATCTGAACTTAACATGCTTGGTGTCATTAACACAAGACTGGTGAACCGTGGACGTCATGGAAGAACAAAAGAGATGTGGTTTGATACAAACACAGATAAGATATGGGAGGTAGTAATGGAAGAACCAGATGGACGCCTTTCACATGTTGATGAACAGATCGTAACCCAGCTATTACGCTGAACCTTAAAAAAAGGCTGATTTTCATGGATGATATTGACCGTTCTTTACTCTCTCTTCTTGAAGAAGACTGCTCAACATCCCTTTATGACCTTGCAGTAATGCTTGGATGCAGTGAAGAGGAAGTTGCAAAACGAAAGGCAAATCTTGAAAAAAATGGCATAATCCGCCGGTATTCTGCTGTTATTAACTGGGAACAGGTTGATAAGGGCTCAGTATATGCAATTATTGAACTGAAAGTTGCACCTGAGCGGGATCATGGATTTGATAGAATTGCAGCACGTATATCAAAGTTTGCAAATGTTCGTGACCTTAGACTTCGGACCGGAACTCATGATCTGCTACTGCTTGTAAAAGGGAAGAGTATGCAGGAAATTGCAAGTTTTGTTGCTGAAAATATCGCTCCGATGGAGCGGATTAGAGAGACTGTGACACATATTATCATGAAAACATACAAGGAAAACGGGGTGCTCTATGTTGAGCGTGAAGACGGACAACGCCTGCCATTCTCGTTCTAACCAGAAAATACGGGACTTCATCTCTGACCGGGCCAAAGCTATTCCCCCCTCCGGAATACGGCGTTTTTTTGATCTTGCAGGGCAGATGGAGGATGTCATCTCCCTTGGAGTAGGAGAACCCGATTATTCAACTCCCTGGCACATATGTGATGCAGCAATCTCTTCTATTGAACAAGGTCACACTGCATATACCTCAAATACCGGCATGGAGCCCCTGAGAAAAGAACTTGCTGATTTCATCCGGAATCAGTACCAGATTGAATATGATCCGATTTCTGAAATGATCATAACAACAGGGGTTTCTGAAGGCCTTGATATTGTTATCCGTGCAGTCACGAACCCTGGAGATGAAGTTCTGGTCATTGATCCATCCTATGTCAGCTATGCACCATGTGTGACAATGGCCGGAGGTGTCCCGATACCGGTTCCATGCACTGAAAAAACCCGGTTTCGCCTTTCTTCGGATGTTCTTATGGAGCATATCACTCCTAAGTCAAAAGTTTTAATCTTGAACTTTCCAAATAACCCGACCGGGGGGGTCATGAGGCGTGAGGATCTTGAAGCGATTGCAGATATCGCAATTGATCACAATCTTTTAATCCTTTCAGACGAGGTCTATGCAGAACTGACTTATGAGGGTCGCCATACTGCAACTGCCTCAATTGATGGTCTGTGGGATAGGACTGTCACCCTTTCAGGATTTTCAAAAGCTTTTGCAATGACCGGGTGAAGACTTGGGTACATCTGCGCTCCACCGGATATCACGGCTGCCACCTTGAAAATTCACCAGTACGTGATGCTTTCAGCCCCGACCATGAGCCAGTACGCTGCACTTGAAGCTTTAAAAAACGGAAAAGAAGCGATGCAGGAGATGGTAAGGGAATACCACCTCAGAAGAAACCTCTTTGTTGATGGTCTTAACCGTATAGGACTTCCCTGTCATACTCCTGAAGGAGCGTTCTATGCCTTCCCATCCGTGAAAGAGACTGGTCTTACTGACTTTGAGTTTGCTGAGCGTCTGATCACCGAGGCCGGTGTTGCTGTCGTTCCTGGAAATGTCTTTGGCAATAGTGGTATTGGGCATGTCAGGTGTTCATATGCCGTGTCAAGACAGGAACTTACTGAGGCCATCAGAAGAATGGATGAGTTTATCAGGTCTTTACCCTGAATTCCGGTATTTTTTCACGAATGGATTTTGCTCATTAAATTATTCCGAGGATCCGTGCTGCAAGGTGGGCAGCATTCTCCCCGTTATCAACACCGACGCAGGCTACAGGGACCCCTTTTGGCATCTGAACAATAGAGAGCAGGGCATCCAGACCTCCCATGAGTTTTCCTGATACCGGAACACCGATCACCGGTTTTTTTGTTTTTGATGCAACAACACCTGGAAGAGCGGCTGCAAGTCCTGCAATGCAGATAAATACTTTTGCATTTGATTCGGTTATATATTCATCCAGCCTGTCCGGGTTACGATGGGCTGATATGACCTGGTAATCATAACTGATTTCATATTTATTCAGGATTTCCCAGGTTTTTTTCGCTATTTCTTCATCAGATGATGAACCACAGATGATGCTTACTTGAGGCATGTTTCTTCCACGAATATAATCAGTCTGGAGGTAAAATACTATACTCGATTTTTATGGAAGATGAGTTGCTCCTTATGCTTCCGGGCCCGGTCCCACTGCCGGAACGGGTTCGTGGAGTCATGGCCAGGCAGGCTATCAATCACCGGGGGGCAGAATTTGGCAGTGCATATGCAGATATCGCCCGTGTTCTGAAAGGTTTGTTTGGAACAAAGAATAATCCGCTTGTAATTTCAGGTTCCGGGACTGCCGGAATGGAGGCTGCTGTTTCAAACCTTGGTAAGGGACGGAGGACGGCCCACCTGATCAATGGTAAGTTCGGAGAACGTATGTATACAATCGGGCAGAAGTACGCATCTGAAGCCTGTCCTATTAAGTCAGAATGGGGAGCTCCGCTTGATCTTGAAAAGCTGAAGTCGGTTCTTGAAGATGGCTGTGAGGTTGTCACTATGGTCCATAATGAGACATCTGCAGGAATTTTAAATCCCGCAGGAGAGGTAGGTAAGATCTGCCGGAAACATGATGCGCTCTTTATCATGGACGGGGTTACATCCATAGGAGGAGACATGGTCCTTGCTGATGAATGGGGAGTAGATGCTGCGGTTGTGGGTTCACAAAAATGTCTTGCAGCCCCTGCAGGACTTGCAGCTGTAACTGTTTCAGATCGTGCATGGGACCGTATTGTAGAAAATCCTCCATATTACCTGGATCTTCCGGCTTACAGGAAGAATGCAGCAAAAGATCCCATGGAGACACCTTTCACCCCGGCAGTTCCGCTGTTTCTGGCCCTTCGGGAAGCATGTCTTATCATTGAGGAAGAAGGCATTGATAACCGGATTGCCCGTCACCGCAGGATGGCAGGTGCAGTGCAGAAGGCTGTAAAAGCATGGGGACTTGATATGTTTCCAAAAACTGACAGTCTTCACCAGTATTCAAACACAGTAACTGCAGCATGTCTTCCGGCCGGAACAAATGACAAGGACTTCAGGGGAACAGTAAAGAAACTTGGAATCCAGATAGCCGGCGGACAGGATCATTTAAAGGATAAAATTTTCAGGATAGGTCACATGGGAGCTGTATCTGCGCCTGAACTTTTAGCAGCCCTTGCGGCAACTGAATTTGCAGTCAAAAAATCTGGTCACCAGGTAAAAGAATCAGGTGTGATGACTGCTGCAGAGGATTTAGGATGAAGATAGGTATCGCGGACACAACCTTTGCAAGGGTAAATATGGGAAAGTTCGCGATAGACGAACTAAAAAAACACAGTAGTGTTGTGATAGAGCGATACACGGTCCCTGGTGTGAAAGACCTGCCGGTGGCCTGTAAAAAACTTTTTGAAGAGTACAGCTGCGATATCTGTATGGCACTTGGTATGCCTGGCGGTAAGGAAAAAGACCGGATGTGTGCTCATGAAGCATCCACCGGACTAATTGCATGCCAGCTCATGACAAACCGGCATATCATTGAAGTCTTTGTTCATGAGGATGAAGCAGCTGATGACGCTGAACTTGCCTGGCTTGCAGAACGAAGGGCCAGGGAACATGCAGTAAATGTAATCAAGCTGATGAGACCTGGGACACTTGAACGTGAAGCCGGAACCGGCCAGAGACAGGGCTTTTCAGATGCAGGTCAGGCAAGACAATAATTGAGGATATATTATGACAGTTAAGAGATCTGGTGCAGGAATTAAATTGGGATTTGTTGTTGCGGAATTTAACCGTGACCTCACTTATATGATGGAGATTGAGGCTGAAGAGCATGCAAAGTTCTTAGGTGCTGAGGTAACTGACCGGCTGTATGTGCCAGGGGCTTATGACATGCCACTTGCAATTAAAAAAATGCTTAAAGAAAGCAATGTTGATGCAGTTGTCACCATAGGCTGCGTCATAGAAGGTTCAACTCAGCATGATGAGATTGTTGTCCAGCATGCAGCCAGGAAGATAATTGATCTCTCCCTTGAATTTGAAAAACCTGTCACCCTTGGCATCTCTGGTCCTGGTATGACCAGGATGGAAGCAACAGAACGGATTGAGTATGGAAAGCGTGCGGTTGAGTCTGCAGTAAAATTAGTACAGCGGTTAGCATGAGGCCACTCTCGGCAAAGATTGCTGCGATTGCTCCTTCAGCAACCATCGAGATAACTGAAAAAGCAAGAAAGATGCAGGCCGCCGGAACAGATGTCATCAGTCTTTCAATTGGAGAGCCTGACTTTCCAACTCCGGCACATATCACAAAGGCCTGTATTGATGCTCTTAACCGTGGTGAAACACATTATACAGCCGGAAAAGGAATTCCTGAACTGTTGAATGCCATTGCCGGAAAGATAGTGCAGGAGAATAAAATACCCTGTACTCCTGACCAGGTTATCGTCGGTTGCGGAGCAAAAAACTCAATATATGAAGCATGTGAGGCAGTTTTAAGTCCTGGTGATGAGGCAGTCATATTGGATCCATCATGGGTCAGTTATGAACCCTGTGTGCAGATTGCCGGAGGTGTTCCTGTCCATCATCCCATGCATCCGAAAACCTTCCAGGTTGATGACACTGTTCTTGAGAAGATAAGTGAAAAGACCAGGATGTTAATCATCAACAGTCCGTCAAATCCGTCAGGAGTAATACTGAATAATGAATCATTACGCCTGATTTCTGATATCTGCCAGGATCATGATCTCATTGTCATATCAGACGAGATCTATGAGAAACTCATCTATAGAAAAACCCACATATCCATCGGAGCATTTCCCGGGATGGAAGACAGGACCATTACTGTAAACGGGTTCTCTAAAGCATATGCCATGACCGGGTGGAGACTTGGGTACGCGGTTGCATCAAAAGAGATCATCGGGTATATGAACAAGGTCCAGCAGCATACGATCTCCCATCCGACAACTTTTGCAATGTACGGCGGAGTTGCTGCATTAAAAGGGCCACAGGAATGTATTGAAGAGATGCGTTTTGAGTTTGAGAAGAGATGTTCTTATGTCCTTAAAAGCATGGAAGAGATGGGGCTTTCTTATGCACCTGCAGACGGGGCTTTTTATGCATATGTTAAGGTTGACGGGAATGATGCTGAAGTTGCAACCCACTGGCTGGAGAAAGGTCATGTTGCAGTCACCCCTGGTTCAGCATTTCATCATCCAGGCTGGATAAGGATTAGTTATGCTGCATCCATGGACAGGCTTAAAGAAGCGATGAACAGGATATCTGCTGCTCTTTAATTTTTTAAAATCAGATAGTAACCTGATAGGTTACATTTGAACTGGTATACAGCCAGTATCCCTGCCATGGCATAAGTATCCTGCTGTCACTCTGGTTCCCGGTGCCATCCCTTATGATCGGTTCCTCGTACTTCTGGGTCAGGGCATCATAACCGATTACATAGGTCCATTTATCTCCTGCCTGTGCAAGATGTGTTTTTGCTGACTCATGTCCGGTGCCAACTACCCCAAATCCGTTCCATCCACCATTCAGATTTCTGGTGTAGGTTCCGGTCTGAACAGGATCTGGATTTGGAATGATATCCTGTTCCTCTCCAGACCATATCCAATATGATGAGAGTGGAGTTATCTTCTCATCTGCCTGGACAGTTAACCAGCTTTCATTGTAATATTTAAGAACTGAATGTCCTGATGTGTTGGTTATCTGTCCAAAGAGGGAGTATGCAGTGTCATTTCCTGCTGTGAGTTTTTTTGCAACAGATACATGGTTCCATCCCGGATAGAGAGTTATCTTTTCAGGTTCTGGTTTTTTCATGTACAAAAGGGCTGCTGACAGGTTTGCCCGTCCTCCGGTTGTGGTGGTATTTAAAAGCCCCGGAACAGGATCAACAGTCTCCAGAATGGCTTTTTTGATATCGGAGTATGAGGCATCAGGATCATATGTTGCAAGGATACCAGCCATACCACTTACAAATGGTGTAGCCATCGACGTTCCGTCCATGTATCCATACCTTGTCTCTACAAGATCTCCATATCCGTCTGAGAGGGAGATGTCATCAAGCCAGCACCCAATGAATGTTCCGTCTGCAACAAACCTGATATAGAGTGGTCCATCAGTCATATCAGCCGTGATTGTGCATTCTCGGTATACCCATGGAATCATGAGGGTGAACGGGCTGATATCATATTCAAGCCTGGTCCAGGAAAAGTTATCACCCGAAGCTTCAACAGAGAATGCTGAATCAACACCCACCATCTGAAGCTGGTACGAGATTATCGGGTTTGTAAGATTTTCCAGGATTAATGGGGTATTTAACGAGATAATTAAAGGCATGTGTGTCTGATTTAAATCTGTTCTGTTTAATAATCCCCAGGCACTTGACGGTCCGGAGACGAACTCCCCGCTGTCAAGTGTCCAGTTTCCGTGAATTGTCCAGTTAGAGAATGAATCAAACGAGTCACGCCAAACCGGCTTCGGACCGTAGATATTGTGTTTGCATGAGTAGATGTCAACTCCCGGTGCACCAATGTCAACTGACTCTTTTCCGTAGTTTGAGAATGAGGCCAGGTTATCAAATGCATCGGTGGCAGCTACAGTGATGATATTGTCAAGGTCATAACCAGATGGATAATTCGGGATGATATCATTATCAGATTCTTCGTTACCGGCAGCACAGATAAAAAGACCTTTTGTCTTTGCTATCACATCGTACTCGGCCTGGCTGAATTGTCCGCTCCCATAAGAACATGAGAAGATTTCTGCACCTTTTCTTGCAGCCCACAAAATGCCAGCAATCTCATTAGATACTGTTCCGGTTCCGAAACTGTTCAAAAACCTTACTGGAAGGATTTTTGCATTCCAGGCGACTCCTGAACCACCTTTCCCGTTATCTCCAACAGCACCGATGATACCTGCGCAATGTGTTCCATGTGAGGCAAGATCCATCGGGTCAGACACTCCGGTGATGGTATCATATCCATGTGTTCCTGTCTGTGGGTCTGTCCAGATATTATCTGCCAGATCTTCATGGAGATAATCAACACCTGAATCAAGGACAGCAATGATAATGTCTGACTTAGAACTGATGTTCCAGGCACAGGCTGCTTTAATGTCTGCACCCGGTATTCCAGCCGGTTTTTCCTCCCTGAATATCTGCCCGGTGTTCAATAGTCCCCATTGTCTCCATAGTTCAGGATCATCAGGAATTACAGAGGCGGTTCTGTAATAGTCGGGTTCTGCATATTTTATGCCTGGTTTTACCGAGTAGTAAGCAATACCATCATCTACGCTCATTTCATCTGGAAGCTGGACAAGCTGAAGTCCTGGCATACCTTCTGATGAATAATCCTCTAAAACCCTGGCACCAATGATCGCATGAGCAGAAGAAAGGATAGATGCGGTCTCTTCGGTTGTGCTATCCGCTGCCTTGACAAGAAGAACTCCCGGTTGGAAGGTTTCCTGCAGTCCCTGTTGTTTTACATCATCTATATCAAATGGGACTGCAGGCAATGCTGCCCCGGCCTGTATGGATATAAAAATCAGAAAAATTATCAGAAAAATTCCTGAACATTTCCGGTTTATCCATCTAACCCTGTCTATCATAATCTGTTCACCTGGTATTAGGAGATTATGCGGCCCCATATATTTATGTGATGTTTCACAGGTTATTCAGGGATTGTGGAACACAGATACAGGTTGTATCCGCGAAGCCCTGTATTTCAGATAAATATATGGATAAAAACTTTTCAAACAAAGGAGTTTTTGAATGATTAGTCAACAGGTCAAACCGAAAATACATAACCCTATCTGACAGATCTCATTTTATGAAGATTCTGCTGCTGATTGTTTTCGTCCTTCTTTTTTTCATGATTCCTGTGGCAGCAGAATATGGTTCTCTTGAGATTAATGCTGATATTCCATCGGTTCCGGTATATATCGATGATGTGTATGAAGGATTTACACCTGCAGATGTTCTGGATATCCCTGAAGGGTATCACCTGATCAGGGCATCTCCTGACGGGTTCTTTTCTCAGACAATGAATATTTCTGTCCAGGCAAATGAATCGACATCCGTCTTTTTTTATTTTCTCAACACTGACCTGGTGCAGATGCCTGCCATGGTCCGGATTGGTGAATGCGTTGGAACACCTGAACAATCTTTCCTTGATGGGATGGCTTATGTTCTTCTTCGTCTGCCAGATGGGGCCCTGATGGTGTATTACAGCGGATGGGAAGAAGGGATATTGTGTATGCATTCTTCTGATGGGATCCACTGGGAGAAAATGGATGAACCCTGCCTTAAAGTTCCAACCGAAGGAAACGTTTTCAGGACAGAACCATGGGTTTTTGCCCTCTCTGACGGAACTTACAGAATGGTTTTTCATCAGATATCTGGAAATAAACATTCCCTGTACTCGGCTTTTTCAAGGGATGGCAGAAAATTCTCAGGAGAAGAACAGGTACTCATAAATGGGGATAATGTACAAGGCACTTTGGGATATCCCTCTGCTCCGACCGGAGTTACCTATAATGACGGAACCATAAGGATGTATTATTCCATTCCAGGTACCGGAATTAAAAGTGCAATATCAGATGATATGGGTATTTCCTGGGAAAAAGAAGAAGGGGTAAGGATTCGATATGGGACTGATCCTTCAACCATAATCCTGCCTGATGGCAGAACTGGTATCTTTTATGTGGATACCACTCCGAAATCCAAGGGACAAAGGGTTTTCTTCTCCCTCTCTGAAAATGGCCTGGATTTTTCCGGTTTTATTCCTTTGCTGGTGCTTGAAACGATGGAACCTGGAGTCTGGCTGATGGATCCTGAGATCATCAGTGAAGATGATGAACCGTACCTGTACTTTTCAGTTATGGGAATAGAGGGGATGCAGCATCGTGTTCTGCCCGGCACTCTTAGAAGTGTCATTGATCTGGAATGCCTTTGCGGACGAAGAATATAAGCTGACAAAAAAAGTGGACCCGGCGGGACTTGAACCCGCGGCCTCTGCGTTGCGAACACAGCGATCTCCCACTGATCTACGAGCCCGAAAAGGAGATCAAAGAATGATCTCGATATCTAACTTTTCTGCAAGTTCCTTGTACCGGTTTCTGATGGTAACTTCAGTCACACCGGCAACTTCTGCAACTTCACGCTGTGTTCTTCTTTCTCCACCCAAAATTGAAGATATATAAATGGCAGCAGCAGCAACACCGGTTGGTCCCCGCCCTGAGGTCAGTTCGCGCTCTCCTGCCTGCCTGAGAATCTCAACTGCCCTGCTTTGTACCTCTCCTTTCAGATGAAGTCCTGAACAGAACCTTGGCACATAATCAATTGGTGATGTGGGCAGGAGTTTTAATCCAAGTTCACGGGATATAAACCGGTATGTACGGCCGATCTCTTTTCTCGACACTCTTGATACTTCTGCTATCTCATCCAGTGTCCTTGGAACACTGCACTGGCGACATGCAGCATATAATGCGGCTGCTGCTACGCCCTCAATACTACGACCACGAATAAGATTTTTATCAACCGCATCACGATAGACAACGGCTGCAGTCTCCCTTACATTTCTTGGAAGACCAAGTGCCGATGCCATACGGTCCAGCTCAGATAATGCAAAGGCAAGGTTTCGCTCTGTTGCATTACTTACTCTGATACGACGCTGCCATTTTCTAAGCCTGTACAGCTGTGCACGGTTCTTGGATGATATTGCCCTTCCATAACTGTCCCGGTTTCTCCAGTCAATCATGGTGGAAAGACCTTTGTCATGGATGGTAAAGGTCATTGGTGCTCCCACACGGGATCTTTTCATCCGCTGGTCATGGTCAAAAGCACGCCATTCAGGACCACGATCAATAAATTCTGCATCAATTACAAGGCCGCACTGCTGACATACCAGTTCAGCCCGTTCATAGTCATGAACAAGTTGCCTGCTTCCACATTCTGGACACTGAGACTCAGTCTGATTCTCTATCTTTTTTTGTTTTTCAGTTACCTTACTGGTCAGCCTGCTTTTTAGTGCCTGTCTCTCCTTTTGAAGGGTCCGGAGTTTTTCAATCTCTTCTGACATTCTTTCCTCTATTTAATAAAGAGCTTCTCGCCGATGAGTCGGGAAGGCTCCTCTATATTAGTTAATACCGCAGCGTACGGTGATGTGACATTACCGAAAATATCGATAAGTTTTCCCACTGGTTTCCAACGTTTATCAAGAACTTTACTATACAGGCGTGGAAGTTTTGCTGCATCACACTCAACGATCAGGATATGATGACTAAATTTAATTTTAACTCTTCCAATAGCTCGTACCAATGCATCACCCCCAAAAATGCCTGTATCCCCCCAGTGGAGATATGATAAGCAACCTATATATGTTCAAACAAGTAGTATTTAATGGTTATGACAATTATTAAGTATTACGTAAACCGGAGACAGAATTCGTTTTCCTCTGCTGAAAGAAGGTTTTTAAGTATTTTATCGGATATTCCTGCACCAGACGCAATTATCTCCCGGTCACGCCCTGACATCAGGTCACCTGGTTGATGTGCATCTGAGTCTACTACTAAAAGACATCCGGTTTTTTCTGCAACCCTGACAACATGCCCGTTGGTCCGGTTATGTCCTCCCCTTGCAGTTATCTCAAGAGCGATATCGTGTTTTTTTGCCAGGGATGCATCTTTTAAGGTAATAAGACCTGGATGAGCCAGAATATCTACATGAGAACAGGAGACTGCTGCATTATTTGTTCCAGGTATGACAGGTTCAACAGGAGATTCACCATGAACAACAACGATATCTGCTCCGTTCTCTTTCGCATATAAAGCAAGTTCAGCTATTTCTGAAGGTGGTACATGTGTAATCTCTACCCCACAGAGCATCCTGATTCCCATGGCGTGGGCAGATTTTGATACCCGGCCAAGTGACAGAAGTGTCTCACTGATATTACTGGCATCAACATGATCGGTAATACCAACTACCGAATAACCAAGAACCTGCATTCTTCTTAGCAGTTCGGTCGGAAGCAGAACTCCATCTGAAAGGAGTGTATGGGTATGAAAATCGTACATCTCAGTTTTATTTCCCTCTGTTTTTAAGTCCTGAACTTACCAGTGCAATAAGGTCTTTTTTTGGCCCGGGATATTCAACGACAAATCTGCCCTGGTTTTTCCACCAGTATGCCGGGTGTGATTTTGATTCACGAGTAAAAAGGATCTTCTTTGCCTTTAAGATACGTTCGATATCTCCAGGTTCAGGATGAGCAACACCTGTGTCCAGAGAGACTCTGCGCCCTTCTGACCGCATCAACTCACTGTCAAAGTAACAGGGATAGAGTATCACTCCCTTATCCATTCTCACATATCTGCAATCTGAACCTATAAAGTACCAGCGGGAAAGATGTTATGGTATGCATCATATCGACATTTCTATTGAAAAAGATATATTTTCAGCCAACAGAAAGCTGGCTGAAGCAAATGCCGCGCACCTTCGTGCCCACGGGGTCAGGGCTTTTGACCTGCTTGGGGGAATAGGATCCGGAAAGACCACGCTGATCGAGAAAGTTGTTCCAAAGTTGAAAGAAAAGGAATTAAACGCTGCTGCAATCGCTGGAGATGTTTATGGTGATGATGATTTTCAACGGGTTGTTGCCCTGGGTATCGCTGCGGAAAATGTGAACACCGGGAAAGAGTGTCATCTTGATGCACATATGATAGAACATGCCCTCGATCATCTCCCATTAAATGATGTCGATATCCTGTTTATTGAAAATGTAGGGAATATGGTGTGCCCGACTGATTTTGAACTTGGAGCTGAGAAACGCATCGTTGTTGTCTCTTCAACAGAGGGGGATGATGTTGTTAACAAACATCCGATGATATTTCGTGGCTGCAGTATTGCAGTGCTGAATAAGATTGACCTTGCTGAAGCAGTAGGTGCAGATCTGAACAGGATGGAGCAGGACATGCTAAGATACAATCCCTCAATGAAGATTTTTAAAACAAACATGAAGACAGGTGAAGGGATAGATAATCTGATAGATGAGATCCTTTCTTAAGCGGAATCTTAAATACTGTTGTGGGGGACATATATAAGACTCCGTGGTTTACCCGGCCCTCCCACTCCGGGTAAATGATACTTGAGGATGAGATATTATGCAATGGCAAGGACGTTCTGTTCGGAAATCCACAGGCGGCAGGTACAATCCGTCTTGTGGAAAAAAACGCAGGGAGATTGGGTCAGCCCCGGCTGATACCCACATTGGTATTGAGCGTAGAAAAGTATCCCGCACCTATGGCGGTAATAAAAAGATCCGGGCTCTTCGTTGTGAATATGCTGCTATAAGCAATACAAAGACCGGAGAGACCAGAAAAGTAAAGATAGAGAAAGTGGAAGAGAACTCAGCAAACCCGAACTATGTCCGGCGTAACCTTCTCACACGTGGCGCAATCATCAGAACCGAACTGGGACCTGCACGCATTACCAGCAGACCAGGCCAGCATGGCGTTATCAACGCTGTCCTGATAGAATAAACTCATTTTTTTAAAAAAAATCAGGTGAATTTCACCTTAAAATCAGTGTATTCCTAAAAGGTATCAGGAATATCCTAATGGAATTATACCCTGTTCATCAGGAATTATCGTTGCATGATAATTAATAATCAGAAAAAAAGAATGAAGAGTCAGGAAATCCAACCTGATTATCAATTTTAAACGGTAAACTGGTATGACAATTAAAACCGCATTAGCAGCACCATTTTATCATAGCAGGGTCCAGAAACTTGGTAAAAGTGAATTAATTTACTATTATGTATTTGACAGGCGGTGGATGGACCGTGAACAGGTTGACCTCCTGATTCACCGGGGAATAGAACAGCAGCTTTTGGGAACTGATGGAGAGATGTATTTTCCTCTCTTCGATCTTGCTGATGTGTGTATTCCGATTGGCTACAAACCATCATCATCCATATTTGATGTTCATGGCCCATTTGAACAGCTTCTTAACCGGATAGTCAGTCAGACTGGTAATGAGCCTGAGGAGATAGTTGCCAGGATGAACCAGGTTATCTCAGAGCAGTTTGATGGAAATATCAGGCCTGAAGCAGCGCTGATAATTGTGGCTAAAAGAGACAAAGTCCCGTTTATAGATCTGCTTGACCAACTAAAACAGGAATTACTCAAAAAAGACTGATATTTATTTATTCAGCTGCTGCTGGTGCTTCCGGTGTTTCAGGAGCGAAGTATTCTGCAAGGGCTTTTGAACCCTGGGTTGCAACAACTGCATTTATCTGAACAAAGTCCTGGGTTATCTCCCCTCCACGGACCATTTTTCTCCGGCGTTCTCCTTCAACAACCGGGTGAAATCCAACCCCGCCAGTCATAAGTATCTTGCGTCTTCCAGCAAACTGGAGGTTTTTTCTTGCCGGAGTTCCGTTTCTGTCAGATGCACCTGTTATCCGGATCTTGTATCCATCAAAACCAAGTGCAGAACCATCTATCTCATCACCAATACTCTTGCCAATAAAAGAACCGGCTCCTGCACCACTGGCATCAATATTATATGCCATGCCGGTTGCCGGATCTGAAAGAACCACTTTGAAATCAACCATTATTATCACCAAATTTTATTTTTACGAATGCTACTTTTTTTTATTTTTGCTTGATCCGAAGAACCCATCACTCAGTCAATGCTGAGAAGTCTCCTTACAGGTTAGTATATATCCTTAATATAGTTAATCGCGCAACTTTCAGAAAGTTGTCTATAATACTATATAACGTAATTAGGGTGCATGCCTTGAAATAATCTGCTTTTCATTCTGATTATTCGAAGACAATATGCCTGGGCACTGTAATTTTATTTCCCCCAGAAGGGATTGTCACGTCTGTAAAACCTGGTATATTCATTGAGAACCTCTTTTGCATCTTCACTTAGGTGTGAGAGCATCTCAGTCTCCAGAATTTTCACATGTTTTTCCGGAATGCTGACAATTAATTCATCATCCACGTCAAACTGCCTGCCAACTGTGGCCCCCTCAATGGAGATTGCAACCTCCTCCCCTGCCTGTGCTTCCTGAATGTTTTCCTTTCTCAGCTGCATGGTTTTCAGGGTTCCAGCCTTTTTCCCATCACGTCTGATAAGATTCACACCAGCTCGGAGAGTGCCGGAAAGGATCCTGACACCGACGACTGCCGGATTGTTCTGCCTGAAGACACATCCTGGAAGAACGACTATTTTTGCAGGGAATATGATCTTTTCAAATTTCTTCTGGTCCATTATTCTTTTGAGATTGTTTCTCCAGTCCAGATAGTCTTCAAGAATATGATAGATGACATTTCCTGAGAAGAACTGGATCATCTCTGAATATGCCGGTTCTTTAAGAAGATCCTGTGCATCCGGAAGAACCTGGGTATTAAATGCAATCAAAACCCTGTAAAGGGGATTTTTAATTGTTTCCGCCTCTATTACATCATGTCTGCTGACCTGACCAACCTCGGCTCTCATGACTGGAATTTCGTGCGCGGATAACTCCTTGCATAATGCTTCAAGGGCTCCGATGGTATCTGCCTTGATTATCAGGCCTTCTGGTGAAAGAATGACATTTATCTCGGTCATCTCTTTGGCAATATCTGCTTTAACTTCTTCAGGATTATTACCAATCACCCGCACCGGTGACCCTGCAATCACCTGGTCAAGTCCTGGGGCACTGACTTTCACTCCTGCTGCAGCGACAATTTTTTTCACCCGCAAAAACCGTTCTTCAACCAGGATCTCCTGCATAGGACGGGGTTGAAGGAGGGATCTTACCTTTGTTGTCTGGACACCATCAGTGGTTGCAACTGCAATTTCATCTCCGACCCTGATGGTCCCGTCAAAGAGGATGACGTCAATAGTAGCACCAAGTCCTTTTTCTTCCTTAACTTCGAGGACAGTACCTGATCCAGGCCCATCAACAGTCAATGCCAGAACCTGTTCCATGTACCTTTGTGCAAGGCCAATAAGAACCATCAGAAGGTCAGAAATTCCTTCACCTGTATGAGCACTTACCGGGACAATTGCCAGGTTTTTGGAGAAATCCAATACCCGGTCATAGCGCTCGGAAGAAAACCCGTGTTCTGCAAGGATTGCCACTATGTCATAGACTTTCGTCTCGACCATGAGATTTACCCTTTCGTTCTGGGCGGCAAAAGTCTTCAGGAATGGAGATTTTTCAGCAGGTCTCCATCCATGAATCCTGTCCAGCTTGGTTGCGGCAACGACAAATGGTGTTTTACAGTTACGGAGGATCTGAATAGCCTCGATAGTCTGAGGCTGAAAACTCTGGTTAATATCAACAACTACGATGGCCATGTCAGCAAGTGCTCCTCCA